>CALKYG010000304.1 GCA_938003575.1 uncultured Alphaproteobacteria bacterium | reverse complement strand
AAGGCGAATATCCGACAGGGCGACGCCGCCGACCAATTCGTCATCATCCCTGCGAAAGGCGAGCAGAGCGAGAGCCGAGCCCGCGCGGCGAAGCCGTTCCTGTATGCGGATCCGGCGGCGGAAAGCGTCGATTGTGGCGTCTTTCTCAGTCCAGTCCGGCTCCCAGCGGGTCAGGTGAGCGCGGCTGCTCTCGCGCAGGCGCGCCCATGCGCCGTAATCTGTCAACTGAGCGGCCCGCAGGCGGACGAGATCGTTCCCGATTACGGGAGATCTTTTATACGACAGCAGGACTTCCAGGCTGATCATTAGACGCGCCGCACCGTTTCAAGCCGCCTGCTCGGCGTGAAGCGCCTTGACCGCTTCGTCGAAGTCAGCCGGTCCGACGATCGCCATCGCGGGACGGCCCGCCTCGAGCGCCTTGGCCGCCGCCGCCCGCACGTCATCCACCGTCACCGCGTCCAGTCGATCGACGATCTCGGCGGGCGGCAAAATCCTTCCGTGAGAGAATAACTGTCCGACGGCGGTTTCAGCGCGCGTTTGAGGGCTTTCAAGTCCCATCAGGAGCGTGGATTTCAGCATGGCGCGCGCCCGGTCCACTTCTTTGGCGGTCGCCGCGCCGGCCATGGAAATGATTTCGGATCGAATGAGGGAGATCGCCTCGGCCGCACAGGCCCTGTCCGTTCCAACATATGCGCCGACGGACCCGACCTCGTCATAGCTGTCCGTGAACGAATAGACGGAATAGGCAAGTCCGCGCTCTTCCCGCACCGACTGGAATATGCGGGACGACATTCCGCCGCCGAGCGCTTCAACGAAAACCCGCGTGGCGAAATAGTCGCTGTCGGCGACCGCGGCCCCTGGAAACGCCATCGCGATGTGCGTCTGTTCGATGTCGCGCGGATCAAACCGGCTCCCGCCCCGATAGGCGGGCTTTGGCGAGCGCCGCGGCTTGGTCGCGGGCGGCCGGCCGCCAAAATGCTTTTCTGCAAGCCTTACGATTTCATCCGGCGATATCGCTCCGGATGCGGCGAAAACGAGATCGCCCGGCGTATAATGCCTCGACATGAACCGGGTCAGCCTGTCGCGGTCATGGCTCTCGACGCTTTCAACTGTGCCGAGAATCGGGCGGCCGAGCGCATGGTCCCCGTAACTGAGGGATTGCAGCATTTCCATGACGGCGTCGTCCGGAACATCGGCCGCCTCGCCGATCTCCTGGATGACAACCTGCTTTTCCTTGCCGAGTTCAACCGGGTCAAAGAGCGGATCGGTAATGATGTCGGCAAGGATGTCCGCCGCCGTCGAAACGTCCTTGCGCAGCACGCGCGCGTAATAGCCCGTCCGGCCGTATCCCGTGCTCGCATTCAGGTAGCCGCCAATATTTTCAATTTCCTCGGCGATCCGCCGCGCCGAACGGGTGGTCGTTCCCTTGAACGCCATGTGCTCGAGCAAGTGGGCGATCCCGTGTTCGTCGGGATTTTCGTCGATCGCGCCCGCCCGGAACCACACGCCGACGGCGACGGATTCAAGCCCTTCCATCGGGTCCGCGAAAACGCGCACGCCATTGGCCAATTCAATCAGTTCCGGCATTTCCATCACCACGCCTAAATGAAACGGCTGCGCTCAAACAAGATCTCGCGCACAGCGTCCGCGCTCGCCGGCGCCTCAACCAGATATTCCGGGCGGGCGAATAGATCGCGATATCGCGCCGGAAGTTCCGGGCGGGCGCCGGTCGCGGCGCTGACGGCGTCGGGAAATTTCGCCGGATGCGCCGTCGCAAGGCTGACCGCCGGTCCGGTGATTTCGCCGCTCGCCCGCATTTTTGCAAGCGCCGCAAGCCCGACAGCGGTATGGGGATCAATAAGCATGCCGAGCCGTTCATGGATCTCGCGCATCATCTGGTCCACGTCGCTCTCGTCGGCGCGGGCGGCGCAGAACGCTTCAGCGATGCGCTTGCGGGCGCCGGCCGGAATGCTCATTCGTCCGCGACGCTCAAGATCGTCCATAAGGACTGAAAGCGCTTTCGCGTCACGGTCCAAAACGTCGAAAAGAACCCGCTCGAAATTGGACGCGATCTGGATATCCATCGAGGGCGATGTCGTCGGCCAGGTCGCCGCCGGTTCATAGTCGCCGGTTTCGATCGCCCGGCGCATGATGTCGTTCCTGTTCACGGCGACGCCGAGGCGTTTCACCGGAAGGCCCATGCGCCTCGCGGCGTAGCCGGCGAAGACATCGCCGAAATTGCCGGTCGGAACCACAAACGAGACCGGTTCGCTGAAGCGCGCCGCCGCCGTGAAATAATAAACGGTTTGCACGGCGACGCGGACCCAGTTGATTGAATTGACGCCGCCAAGATCAAGAGCGGCCCTCAGCGCGTCGTCGGCGAACAATTGCTTCACGATGCGCTGGCAGTCGTCGAAGGAGCCCTCCACCGCGACATTGACGATGTTTGACGAGGCGACCGTCGTCATGATCCGCCGCTGAACGTCCGAGATGCGCCCTTTCGGATGCAGCATGAAGACTTCCGCCTTCGCAGAACCGGCAAAGGCGTGAATCGCCGCCCCGCCGGTGTCTCCGGACGTCGCGCCGATTATGGTCTTTCCGCGAGCCGAATCCGCGAGCGCCCATCCGTAAAGTTCTGCGAGCATCGACATCGCAATGTCCTTGAACGCAAGCGTCGGCCCGTGAAACAGCTCGAGAAGGAAATCGTCGCCGCCAAGCGAGGCGACGGGCGCGACCTCGTCGGTGTCGAACTGTGCGAACGCCTGCCGCGACATTGGCAGGATATCGGCCTCGCTTAACTCGCCGCCTGAAAATTTTGAGATCACTGTCGCAGCGGCTTCGGCAAACGCGCGGCGCGAGAAGCCGCGCATCTCCTCCATCGACATCTGCGGCCAGAACTCCGGCGCATACAGCCCGCCGTCGACAGCAAGGCCGGCAAGCACCGCTTCCCGAAAGCCGATGACAGGCGCTCCGCCGCGTGTCGAAACGTAGCGCATTATCCGGGGAGATCGCAGATCAGATAGCGGTCGTCCAGCAACGCGCCGATTAGCAGCCTGCTGCCGGACACAGCGGCGACGGTCGACGTCGAAATCAGATCGCCTTTGCTGGCGAATATCTCGGTCATTGGCGTCGCGACGCCTTCCTGATCGACGTAACGGATGACAAGCGAGGGAGCTTGGCGGGTCGGGTCGCGCTGCACGAGCGGCAATGAGAGCGGCTTGGGCTGCGCTCCGATCCACAAGGATCCATCCCAGGCGAGATTGATATTGTCCGGCGCCGCCGGCAATGGCGCCGTTTTCGCGAGCGAAAGCAG
>CALKYG010000303.1 GCA_938003575.1 uncultured Alphaproteobacteria bacterium | reverse complement strand
CCGGTTTCTATATTCCGGCTACGGATTTTCGCCGCGCGACGCGGTTCCGTTCACGCGGCCCGACGAAATCAATGCGGCGAATACGAACGTCCTGGCGCTCGACCGCGAGATTTGGGCGTTGTGGGAGGGCGGCTCGCCGTATCGGCTCGATCGAGGCGATCTATCGACGATCGGCCCGAAGACCTTCGGCGGTGACTTAAGCGGCTTGCCGTTTTCCGCGCACCCGAAACGGGACCGGAACGGCGACCTGTGGAATTTCGGCGGATTCGGGCCGCGCCTCATCCTTTGGCGCCTCGGATCGGGCGGCGATCTCATCAGCGCGACGCCCCTCGATCTGCCGCAGTCGACGTTGATGCACGACTTTGCGATCACGGTGCGCCATATCGTTCTCATCGCGCCGCCGATGCGCGAGGCCGGCGGCGAGGCGGCCTCGCTGATCGACCGCTTCGTCTGGTCGCCAGCCGAGTCGACCACGGTTCTCGTGGTTGACAAGGACGATCCGAGAGCGGTTCGGACCTACGAGCTGCCGGCGAAATTTCTTTTTCACATCGGCAACGCCTACGAGACTCGCGACGGCGCCGTGCATATCGACGCCTTTCTGTTCGACGACCCGAGCTTCGCCATCAGGGACTCGCGGGAAATGCCGCAAGGCGTGCGCGCCCGCCCGCCCGCCGCACGGCCGACGCTCATCCGGCTCGACGCCGATGGCAGCGCGCGTCTCGAAACCCTGCCCGGAACCGGCGAGTTTCCACGTATCGATCCGCGACGCCAAGGCGCCCGGCAACGTTACACCTATGGCGTGATCGCCGGCGGCTGCGGGCGCTGGGACTGGCGCGGAGGGCGCCAGCGGACTTACGAAGCCGGCGCGACATTTTGGGCCGAGGAGCCGGTCTTCGTTCCGCGCCGCGGGGCCGACGCAGAAAGCGCCGGCTGGATTCTCCAGACCCGCCTTAATCTCGGTACGGAGAAAACCGAACTCCTCATCTTCGACGCCCGCGCCATTGAAGACGGCCCGATCGCCGAACTCGAATGCGCCTACCCGTTGCCGCTCGGCTTCCACGGAGCGTTCGCCCCATTTTGACGCCGCCATTTTTGGGCCCAGCGCCCCCATGGGCGCGGCGCGCGGAATCTCACCGTCAACAACGTCCGCTTTGTGACAAGTCGCGTCGCCCACCTTCCTTCATCCGCTAAGGGGAGAAAGCGTCGCCTGTCACCTTCGGTGGTCCATGAGCGGAATTCCGAGGCGCTTCGCCTTATCGGCGAGATTGTCGGTGACGCCGGAGCCGGGGAAGACGACGAGGCCGATCGGCAGCGCCTTCAAGAGTTCGTCATTGCGCTTGAACGGCGCGGCCTTGGCGTGGCGCGTCCAGTCGGGCTTGAAGACGATCTGCGCGACCTTGCGATGGTCGGCCCAGGAGGCAGCGATCTTTTCAGCGCCGCGCGGCGTTCCTCCATGGAGGAGGACCATGTCGGGATGCTTGGCGCGGACGCGGTCGAGCGCGGCCCAGATCGCGGCGACGTCGTTGAAGTCGGGACCGCCAGCGAAGGCGATCTTTGCGCCTTTGGGCGTCAGGGGTTCGATGTCGGCTCGGCGTTTTGCGGCGATGAAGTCGCGGCTGTCGATGACGGCGGCGGTCAGCGATCGGGCTGATGCGTTGCGGCTGACCAGCGACCCGTTGCGCGGGCGCCAGGCGTGCCCGGTCGCCGTCTCGAAGCGGAGCGCGGCTTCATCGCGCATGAACTCGAAGGCGTTGCGGCGTTCGAGGACCGAGAGCCCTTCGGCGATCAGGCGTTCAAGCTCGACCGAGCGGATTTCGGAGCCGTCCTGCGCTCGCTGGCTGTCGCGCTGGCGCTGCTCGTTGCGATCGAGCGCGCGGTCAATGACGCCGATATGGCGGTGGAAGAGATAGACCAGCGACCAGAGAAGGCTTTCAAGGTCGCCCTCAAGCCGCGTGTCGGTAAGCGTCGCAATGAGCGCGTCGGCCATGTCGGCGACGGCGCCTTGCGCCAGGCGCGCCTCGGGCAAGGGTCGCGGATCGGGCTCGTCGCCATCGGGGCGCCAGCCGAACAGCTGCAATTCGTCGAGGAGATGCGCGGTCGGCGACAGCGCGGCAGGCTCGGCGAGGTCGGCGTCGATATCGGTCAGCATGGGATCCTCCTTGATGGTCTTTCGCCGCGCGCCTCTCGCGCGGCCCTTGATGGCGCGGGAAGAGCCGCACGCGCCGCGCCGGCGCACCCGTCAGCAAAGAGGGAGAAGAAAGACGCGAGCCTTTCGCTCGCGACGTGCATCGGGCCGCAGCGAAGCGGAGGAGGACGGGCGGCGGGTTTGTTGTCTCGCGAGGAATGGCGGGAGGGATGAGACGCGCGAGCGCAGCGCGTTCGAACTCATCGCCGCCAGGGGAAGAAACCCGCCGCCCGGCCTTGGCGCGGGCGCGGCGCGTGCGGCCCCCTCGCCCATCCTCTGACGGCCGCGCGCGAGGCGCGCCGAAGATGAGGCGTAAAGGATCAGCCTGCGGATGACCTGGCGGCGCTCACACCGCCCCTTCCCGGCGAACGGCGATCACCGGAGATGCAACGAATCGCGCGGCGATCCTGAACGGCGAGTTGCGGCGTCAGTGACGTAGCGAAGGCGGTCGGTCCGTCGATGACGAGATCGTCATTGAAATCCTTGCGGCGCGGCAGGAGAAGCCTCGCATCGACGCCCGCATCGATCGCGCGCTGGCGTAGGATTTGAGCCGCGCGGAAACCGGCGTCGTCTCGATCGGCGGCAATATAGAGACGCCTGACGGTCGATGGAATTCCGAACAGCCTGAGATGCTGCGCCGACAAGGCGGCGGCGAGCGGCGCGGAAAGCAGCACCGCGCGCAGCGACAGGACCGTCTCAATGCCCTCGCCGATGATCAGCAGATCGCCCACTGCGCCAAAACGCACGGCATTCCCTGCCATCAGTCCCAGCGCCTTTCGCGGCGAAGAAAGCGGCGCTTTCGACTTGCCGTCGCGCGCGAGATAAGTGCGCATGACGCCGGTGACGGCGCCGTTATCGTCTGTCACGGCAGTGATCAAGGCTGGCCAATATGCGGGCCGCGCCCCCGCAGCATCTCGATTAAGGCAGCGCGGATGAAAACGCAGCGCTGCGAGATCACTGACGTCGCCAATGCCGCGCGTCCACAAATATGTCTCACCGAGCGTGCCGGCGATCGGATGCGACGCGGCGAAGAGCCGTTGCGACGCCATGGCGCCGTCATAACGGTCGCGCCGATGTGTCAGCGAAGAATGGATTGGCGTTTCGTTCAGGAACCGCCGTGCTTCGTCGCGCGCGTCGCGATGGTCGCTGAAGCGGCAGGCGGCGGCGATCAAGTCGAGAAGATCGCCGTGCTCCCCAGTCGCTGCGTCCTGCCATTTGCCGGCGGCCCCCTTACCCGATGGCGGACCGGCGAGCCGGACAAAGAGACTTCGTCCCTTTGCCCCTTTTACATTACCGACGATCCAGTAATCCCCCACGCGTTTGCCGTTCGGCAGATAACGCCGGCAGACGTCGATTGCGCGCTCGGCGAGACGGCGCGCGATGTCGCTGCTCAATTCGCGCATTGAGGCCTCCGAGGGAAAAGGCCCGCCGGGACTGGCGGGCCTTCGCTGAGCGTTGATGGATGAGCTACTCGGCAGCGATCGCGGCGCCGGTGGGACCGTCGTCAGCGACATCGTCCGTTGCGCCATATGACTCCGTCATTGAAGCGTCTTCGGACGCTTCGATATTGCCGCGCGTCCGCAGGATCGCCGGCAACCAGTCGGTCGGCACGAGCAGCTCCGCCGCGGCGGCGGCCATATCCGGCTTCTTGAGGCCTTCGAGCCGGGACGCGGACTCCTCTCCATTTGCTTCGCGCACCGCATCCAGAATCTGTGCCTTGGTGATCCGGGTAAAATACCCCTCCGCCGTCGGAATCCAGCCGGCGGCGCGAAGATCAGGCGCGAGCGAGTTTGCAAGCGCGTCCGCATGAACAATCGTATCGCTACGCCGGTCATAGGGCTTGTAAACGGCGTCGATGGAAAGACCGACGCAATGCGCGAAGAGCGCCTGCCGCTCGAGATCGCTCATCGATTTGAGGCTCGCCCAAAGGTTTTCCGGCCGGCCCGGGAGCTTGACGCCGAACGCCTGGTGGCGCGCATCGATCGACTTCGCGGCGGCGCAATCGGAAAGTCCCGACGCGCCGCTGCGCAAGGGCGACTGGCGCGCGGTGATGGAGACGCAGCGTGCCGTGCCCGGCGCATAGAAGAGATCGAGACAGAGCGCATGGAGCGCCGCGAGGAAAGCGATCTCGGGATCGCCCGCCATGGCGTCGCGCAAGGCGAGAGTTCGCCATTCGGTCAATTCGATCATCAGGCGATCGGGGATGGGACGCGCCGCGTCCTCGTCTTCCGGCTCCTCATCGCCCGCATCCGCCTCATCTATCATCGCGGCGTCATCATCGCCGCCCGATGCGCTTGAGAGATCGTCGCCTTTCGCCGAAGCTTCCACGTCAACCAGCGAATCGTCTTCCGATCTTATAAAACCGCGTTCGATGCGCAAGTCGCCCGACTGATCGAGACTGATGAAGACGCCAGCGCGGGCGATCTCCTCGGGCGGATAGTCGAAGGGGCGTTCGTCGATCGCCTCGATGATCGCTTCCAGCTCGCCGAGGCGCTGATCGACCTCTTCGGGGAGTTCCTCCGCGCTCTCATACTGTTCTTCAAGCGCCTCATGCTCGGCCTTGGCGGCGTCATAAGCTTGCCGTTGGTCTTCGCGGAGCGCCGCTCGCTCGCCCGCGATGCGGCGAAGGTCGAACGTATGCCCATAGGGAAAGTCAACGGCCGTCTCGACCCATTTCCAGCCCTCGGCGCGGATCTTAGCTGCTTTCTCGTCGAGCCTTTCGGCGACGAGACGGTTCAGGAGCCCCGCATCCTGCAGCCAGAAGTCATCGGCCCCGGCGAAGAGATCCCTGAGCACGACGCCGCCGGCCGCCTCATAGGCGTCGACGCCGACGAACCTCGCGCGCTTGTCGCCGGCCCGCACCGCGCCTTCGGTCAGCATCCGGCGGATATGATAAGGCTCGCGATTGTAGCCGTTCCTCAGCGCCGCCCAGACGTCGGTCTGGCGCTGATGGTCGCCATTCACCGTGAACGCCATCAGCTGCTCGAGGCTCATCGCATCCTCGGCGTAGAGATCGAGAAGCGCCGGCGCGACGCTCGCAAGTTTCAATCGCTGCCTGACGACACTCGGCGTCACGAAGAACGCGGCGGCGATCTCTTCCTCGCTTTTGCCTTTCTCACGCAGCGTTTGAAACGCGCGGAATTGGTCAAGCGGATGCAAGGGCGCGCGCTGGACGTTTTCGGCAAGGCTGTCCTCCTCGGCGAGCCCCTCATTGCGGATGACGCACGGGATCGGCGCATCCGCCGCGAGCCGCTTCTGGCTGGCGAGCAATTGCAGCGCCCGCAGCCGCCGTCCGCCGGCCGGCACGTCATAGATGCCGGTCTCGCCGCCGTTCACATCAAGGACGGCGCGCACCGTGAGGCCCTGCAGGAGGGTTCTTCGCGCGATATCCTCGGCGAGCTCCTCGATCGAGACGCCCGCCTTCACCTGGCGGACATTCGACTGGGAAAGAACTAGCTTGTCGAGCGGGATGTCCCGCGAAACGCTCAAAGCGAGCAGCGCGGCAGGTTTCGTCTTCGGTTTCGGTTTGGCCATGGGTAAGTCTCCGCGACGGGCCGGCCGAAAGACTCTCTT
>CALKYG010000302.1 GCA_938003575.1 uncultured Alphaproteobacteria bacterium | reverse complement strand
AAGCAGCATGTAAAACCGCTTGGCGAGGTCTTTCTCGCGCTCGCCCATTGAGCCCGAAACGTCCATCAGGCAAAACATGACTGCGGCGGTGGTTGGGACCGGCGTTGGTTCGTATGCGTTGTAGCGAACGTCGAGCGGGTCGATGAACGGCGCCCACCTGCGGCGCGCTTCCATTTCTTCAAGCTTCACAATCAACGCCTTTTTCTCGGCGATCTCTGAATCGGTTGGCGAAGAGAATCGCTCGAGTTGAAATAGGCGTTCCTTCAACTCGTTCATTTCTCTTGTCGAAGGACGTTTCAGCGCGAGGCGCCGGCCATGAGCATTGCGCATGGTGCGGATGAGGTTCAAATTCGTCGGCGATCCGGAAACCGTAATGCCGGCGCGTTTGTAGGCGACTGCTTTGGTTTCTTTTAGAGCGCGCTTGACAAGATTTGGAAGTTCCAGGTCTTCAAAAAAGATATCCAGAAATTCTTCCTGCGTCAGCGTGAATTGAAACTGATCCTCACCTTCGCCGGAATCGGCCGCGTCCTTGCCTGAACCCTTGCCGCCTTGCTTCGGCGGTTTCTTTATCTTGTCGCCGACGCCGAATTCCTTGTTGCCGGGCGCAACATAGTTTCGTTCCCCGCTCTCGGGATTCAGCCGAAAACGCGGTTCGGCGGTCGATTTAGAGGGAATAGTGATTCTTTCGCCGCTATCCAGGTTCTTGACCGAGCGATCCCGGATAGACTTATTAACAGCCTCTTTGATCTGCACCTTTGCACGTCGAAGAAAACGCTGGCGGTTGCCGAGTGATTTCCCCTTTGGGTTCTTGCGTCGGTCTATGAAGTGAAAGTGGTTCATGGCGAGAGAGCGAGTGTAGTGTAGTGAACATCTAACTTGAAGACCTCAGCCGCAACTGACGCGATTTCCGATATTCGCCGCTCACCCCTCATTCCTTATCCAGCCTTGTTTACGCGCATATACCACTCGACGAGACGGCGAACTTGGCGCGGCGTGTAACCACGATCGACCATTCGCTCGACAAAGCTTTCATGCTTCTTCTCGGTCTCGCTATCCTTTTTGGAATCAAAGGAAATGACCGGAAGCAAGTCCTCAACCTGACTGAACATTCGCTTTTCAATGACGTTGCGCAGCTTTTCGTAAGACGTCCATGCCGGGTTCTTCCCAGCGTTGGCTGCGCGGGCTCGCAGGGTGAACTTTACAACCTCATTGCGGAAGTCCTTCGGATTGGCGATGCCTGCAGGCTTTTCGATCTTGGAAAGCTCCGCGTCCAGCGTCTGACGATCGAGAAGCTGACCGGTGTCCGTGTCCTTGAAATCCTGATCTTCGATCCACGCATCCGCATAGGCGATATATCGGTCGAAGAGATTCTGACCGTATTCAGAGTAACTTTCGAGATAGGCCTTCTGAATCTCCTTGCCGATGAAATCAGCATAGCGCTTCGATAGATCTTCCTTGATGAATTCAAGATATTTCTTCTCGACTTCGTCCGGGTGCTGTTCTCGCTTGATTGCGTTCTCCAGCACATACATGAGGTGCACTGGATCGGCGGCGACTTCGTCCGTGTCGAAATTGAAGGTTTCTGAAAGAACCTTGTAGGCGAAGCGCGTCGAAACGCCGTCCATGCCTTCGTCGATGCCGGCGGCGTCGCGATATTCCTGCAGCGTCTTCGCTTTGGGATCTGAGTCCTTCAGTTTCTCGCCGTCATAGACGCGAAGCTTAGAGTAGAGATTTGAGTTCTCATGTTCCTTTAGGCGGGTAAGAACAGAAAACCGCGCCAGCAAGTCGAGCGTTTCCGGCGCGCAAGGAGCGCTCGCAAGCTCAGAGCTCAGCAACAGCTTCTGATAGATTTGCCGCTCTTCCGTGACGCGCAAGCAGTAGGGAACTTTAATGACGCTAATACGATCGAGGAAGGCTTCGTTATTCTTGTTATTGCGAAACTGAATCCACTCGCTTTCGTTCGAGTGGGCGAGAATGACCCCATTAAACGGAATCGGACCCAGCGCCTCGGTGCCGATGTAATTGCCTTCCTGTGTGGCGGTAAGAAGAGGGTGGAGCACCTTGATTGGCGCCTTGAACATTTCGACGAATTCCAGAAGCCCTTGGTTCGCCCGGCATAGCCCCCCGGAATCGGAATAGGCGTCGGTGTCGGACTGGCTGAAATGCTCGAGCTTTCGAATATCGACCTTGCCGGTTAGAGCCGAGATGTCCTGGTTGTTTTCATCGCCGGGCTCTGTCTTGGCGATTCCGATCTGGCGCAATTTCGACGGATACAGCCGAACGACTTCGAACTTAGAAATATCGCCGCCGAATTCATCAAGACGCTTGACCGCCCAAGGGCTCATGACGCCCGTAAGCCGACGCTTTTCGATGCCATATTTATCAGCGAGGAGCGATTTCAGATCCTCTGTCTGAAAGAGGCCGAGCGGACTTTCGAAAACCGGCGAAATCTCCTTGCCGGCCTTCAGGACGTAAATTGGATTGACCTCCATGAGGTCTTTGAGACGCTCTGCGAGCGATGATTTGCCGCCGCCGACGGGTCCGAGGAGATAGATTATTTGACGTTTTTCCTCAAGGCCCTGCGCCGCGTGGCGGAAATAGGAAACGATCCGCTCGATCGTATCTTCCATTCCATAAAAGCCGTCGAACGCCTTGTAGCGCCGAATCGTACGATTGAAGAAAATTCGTGACAGACGCTGGTCTTTCGACGTGTCGACGAGTTCAGGCTCGCCGATCGCCTTTACCATACGTTCCGCGGGGGACGCGTAAAGCAATTCATCATCGCGCGCCGCCAGCAGATAGTCGCGCAGGCTCATCGCTTCCTGCCTGATCTTTGTATAACTCTCGGAGAAGAGGTCGAAAACGTCCAGTTTTTCCGTCATGTCGCTAACGCTCACTTCCTTCTAAATGCGCCCGCCCCGAGAGGCCCGCCGCCCGTGAAAACCCGAACGCCTTTGTAGACCGTCCGGAAACAAGATAAGGGCGCGGATCATTGCGGTCCGCGCCCCCGAATTCTGACCAAACGTCCGTTGCCCTTTTGACGTTATTCTTGGATTCGGCCCCGCCCCAACATACAGCCGCATATTTCTCGATTACTGTCCGCACATGTTCTATGTGGGACCGGGATCCCTCAGGACAAGCCGCCTCTTCTACTACTCGTAGGACCGGCTCATCGCTCACTGCTCTCGCCATGCCGCACCCGGGAACTCGTTTTCGCCTATTTGACGTCGGCGTATTCCTGCTCCGCTATCGGTCCGGCGGAACCCACTCCGTCGGATCGAAACCAAACAAGCTCATCTTTCGCAGAGTCTGCGAAAGAAGGTTAACGCCGCGATGCTTAACATTCCTTTTAAGCCAGCGGCCTTTGATTACGATCATGTATCTCGATTGCGGCGTCTATGCGACAAAGTTCCGGCCTTGATAGAGCGATCCCGCCTGGGGCCGCTTCGGTTGCAAAAATTCTGGCGCTCAACGTCGTGGACTGCTGCCGACGCCGCTCCGACTACTGCCCCGCAGCGATCTTTGGCTCAACGAACGCATCGAATAGGCTCCAAAATTCGTTGCGAATGACGTCGCGTTCCATC
>CALKYG010000301.1 GCA_938003575.1 uncultured Alphaproteobacteria bacterium | reverse complement strand
GTGGCTCGCGGCGATCGGCGCCGCAATCTGCTATTTCATATTGTACATACTCGTGAAGCGCGTCGCCAGACATGACTTGAAACGGCAACGGGCTCAGGAATTCGCGCGGCTGCGTGCGGCGGAATAATCATCAGACGCCTTGGACTTCGACGCTGTTCCTTACCATATCGACCGAAGCATCGACGACGGCTTGAGGCCTCAAGCCGCGCAAGCGTCATCGATGACACGCCGCTGCTCACGCACCGTCGGCGCTGGCGGACGCGCAATTGCACTTGATCCGGATACGGTTCAGACTGAAGCTCAAAACCGTTGCACTTATCAGGGGCGGCGGCGCCTCCAAAGGTGAATGGGGCCGAAAGAGCTGCAGGGCTTGGCGGAAATTGAGGCCGGCGGCTCTGCGCGTCGGGCTCGCGGATACGGGGCCGCCATGGGAGGGGCGAAAATGGCGAAGGGACTATTTGTCGGGATAGGGTCAGCAGGAGCGCTCGCGGCGGCCGCAGCAGGATATTACGCAACCAGCGTGCGACAGGCTGCGGTGAACGCCCCATCGAGGGCGCTTGAGGCGAACGCAAGCGATCCCTGCATCGTGTCGAGAATTCGACTCGTCGAAGGAATGACGCCTGCATGTTTTACGTCGGCGCAATATGAGGCGCTGCGCGACAGATCGGTCATCAGCGGCGCCGGCGACCCGGTCACCGTGAATCTTGAGGCTCCCGACCCGACTAAAGAAGGCGCGGCTGCGAGAACTTGCGCTGAATACGACGCCATGACTGAACAGGGCTGGTACGCCCTTTCAAACGCGGACATGCGGCGCGAAGAATATTTCAAACGCGCATGCGGCGCGCTGTCGATGCTGGTGAAAGGCCGCGCGGCCGTGAGCAGCCATTTCTCGTTGGGCAAGGCCGCCAAGGAGGACGTTCTGTCGCTCGCCGAACAGGAAGCGATTGTGTTCGGCGAACCGGAGCCGTCCGTCTCCATCGAAGTGACCAATGTCGAAGAGGGCGTCTGGCGCATGACGATCGGGCAGGGCGAAACGATGATTTACGAGATCGCGCACGCCGACTTCAACGGCGACGGATTGGGCGAGATCCTCGCCTATATGTCGACCGGACCTGCGGGCGGCACGGCTCGCGTTGGCGCGATCGGCCTCATCGAAAAAAACGCATCCGGCGGCCCGTGTTCGTTCACCGCGCGCTGAGCTCGACGGGCCAGTTGTCGATGAGGCGCGTCCTGCCGAGGATGGCGGCGACAAAAACGCGTGACGCCCTGTCGATCGGTCCCGGGCCCTGCGGTTCGAGCATGTCGGCGCTTCGCACCTCAAGGTAATCAATCCGGTCGAAGCCCGATTCCGTGATCTGCGCCCTGCCGAACTGGAGAGCGGCATCAACATCTTCCCCGCGCTCCAGCCGGGCGGCGATTTCTGCGATGATCTTGTTGAGCGATCCCGCGACTTTTCTTTCATCTGCGGTGAGATAGGCGTTGCGCGATGACATTGCGAGACCGTCGGCTTCGCGGATGATCGGCGCTCCGATAATCTCGACTGACATGTTGAGGTCGCGGACCATCCGCCTGATGACGAGCAGCTGCTGGTAATCCTTCTCGCCGAACACGGCGATGTCGGGTCGCGCCTGATTAAGGAGCTTGCAGACGACCGTGGCCACGCCGCCGAAGAACTGCGGACGGGAAGCGCCGCAAAGCCCCTGCGCCAGGCTCGAAACCGAGATCGCGGTCTGAAACCCCTCCGGATACATTTCGTCGCGGGTCGGGATGAAGGCGAGGCGGCAGCCTGCCTGCTGGAGGAGCGCAAGGTCGTCCGCTTCCTGGCGCGGATAGGAATTGAAGTCCTCATGCGGCGCGAACTGGGCTGGATTGACGAAAATGCTGGCGACCGTTCTTTCCGCCAGGCTGTTTGAACGGCGAACGAGCGACAAATGGCCTTCGTGCAAGGCCCCCATCGTAGGGACTAATCCCACGGAGAGGCCGGCCGACCGCCAGGCGTCGATCCGCGCCCGAAGCGCCTTGACCGTGCGGACGACCCCGATTTGAGAATCGACGGCGGCTGAAGGCATGGTATAGGTCCCTGTATCCTCGTGGGGTGTTTCCGGGGTCGGAGAGGCTAATGCGGCAAGCTGTGGGCGCTTTCAAGGCTGCGCCTCGCACACAAGCGGGAAAACGGATCATCGCAGTCGCCATGCTGGGGCTGGCGCAGGGCTGCGCCGTCCTGACCGGCAAGGCTGAACCCGATATTATCGCGATGCAGGGCGAGGAGTTGAAGGCGGCGCAGGCGAGGGCGGCGGAACTCCAGGCGGAGATCTCCCGCCTTGCGGAGGAAAATTCAGCTCTCGAAGCGAAAGTGGCCGCGCTCGAAAAGAAGGCGGCCCGGCTCGCCCTTGCCGACGCGGCATCAGAGACCCAAACAGCAGGCGCGTCGCTGAAGGACCCTGAAACCATCGCAACGCTGCCTGACAGAAAGCCTTCCACCGCGCCCGCCGCGCCGGTTGTCGCCGCGCCGGACGCCGGCGCCGTCGCCAAGAATTCTCCGGTTCCCGTCGACAACACGCCGCGTCTGGTGCAGCCAAGTTTCGCGTCAAGCGAACAGATATTCGAGAATGAGGCGGCGAGCCCGGAGATCGAGCTGACGAGCGTGCTTTGGGGGGTGCATCTCGCGTCATACAAGAATGTGGACGACGCAAGCGCCGGTTGGAAAAAGCTCCAGCGCGAGAATCCTGACGAGCTGGGCCTGCTTGAGCCCCGTATCGAACATGTTGTCGTTGAAGGCCGTGGCGAGTATCTGCGCCTGGTCGGCGGCGGGTTCTCCTCGCGCGAAAAAGCGATCGCCCTATGCGAGAAGCTCGCCTTGAAAGGCGTCTTTTGCCGCATTGCGAATTTCGGCGGCGACAAGCTGTCCATGCTTGAAATCGGCGCCCTCAGATAACGGTTATTGCGGGGGCGCGATTTCAAAGGATTTCTCTGCGAATACGCGCCCCTCGAATTCCGCCTTCCCGACATAACGCAACGTCAGCATTCCGGGCGGCAGCGCATTGTCGCCGAGCGGCAAGGTCAGCGTCCGTTGAGACGCATCGACATGAACTGCGACGTTTTCAAATTCCGAAAGCAGTCTTTCTTTACCCTGCGAGACAAGCGTCGCCGTCAGTTTTCCGAAGGACGAATATTTTCCGGTTCGCGTAAGGCTCGTCTGCAATTCCAGCAGGCCCTCGCTGTCGCGAACCAGTCTCGTCTTTTCGATGGCGACCGCCGGAACGGCGAGTCCCGCGCGCAGGATCACTGGCGTCGAAACCCCGAGCCCGACATCGACCTCCAGCCCGCCGCCTGCGCGACGCAGCGGCGTTCTCACCGGCTTTGTCTCGATCAGAAGATGCGACCGGCGTTCGCCCGGCGGTACTGACGCGCCCTTTCTCAGCTTGACGGCGACCGATGTCCGTTTGCCGGGTTCAAGGCGAAAGCGCGCCGGACTGACGACGAGGAAGGGGGCCGCCGAAATCCTCGCGCGCAGGTCGGCGGAGGCCGGAACATAGCCGGTGTCGGTTGCGGCCAGATCGGTCCAGCTGACCCGGCCGTCGATGATGCGGTCGGATACGTTGGCGATCTCGTAGATCGCGACTGGCTCCTGCCGCGTAATCACCTGGCGCAGGGGTGAAACGATAATCTCGGCTGACGCGGCGCCGATCTGGGCGAGCCCGGCGCAGAACCAGAAGATTGACCGCAGAACAGACATGGCGCGTCCTTCACATCCGGCCCCAGAATCAGCCAAGATTGCTAAGGACTGACTATCGGGGAGCCGGATTTTCGCGCGGCTGTGTTTCGGCCCTTCCCGGCGGGGGTTGCGGGCGGGCGTAAAATCACCCTCTGGTTGGTTGGTTAATCCGGGCCCGCCCAGCAGGCGGGCGGTCTCCAGCCTTTCAGGGGTGAATTCGTGACGCACGTCATCGTTCTCGGCAATGAAAAGGGCGGATCGGGCAAATCGACCGCCGCGATGCATATTACGGTAGCGCTCCTCAAAAGCGGATACCGTGTTGCGGCGATCGACCTCGACATGCGTCAGCGCAGTTTTGCACGGTATATGGAAAATCGTCGGGCGTTCGCTCAATCGAAAAACGCCAGCCTTCATTTCCCGGCGCAGCCGCGGATCGAACCATCCTCGATCGACAGCCGCGAAGAAGCGCGCCGCGCCGAAACGGAGCATTTCACGTCGACCCTGCAGACGCTGGCCGATTGCCACTTCGTTGTGATCGACTGCCCGGGCGCCGACACGCATTTGTCCCGCCTTGCGCATGCGCACGCCGACACGATCGTCACCCCCCTGAATGACAGTTTTGTCGATTTCGATCTTCTCGCGCGGCTCCACCCGGAAACGGGCGAGCTTCTTGGTCCCAGTCTCTATTCGGAAATGGTGTGGGACGCGCGCAAGCGCAGGGCGATGTCGGGGGTCCCTGGCAACATCGACTGGGTCGTCATGCGCAACCGGCTTTCGGCAATACGCGCGAACAACAAGCGCGCGATGGGAGAAAGACTTGAGGAGCTTTCGACCAGAATAGGCTTCCGCCTCGCGCGCGGCTTCGGCGACCGGGTGATTTACCGCGAGCTGTTCCCGATGGGCCTCACCCTCCTTGATCTCGGCGGGCCCGACGCGCCGCTGCGCCTGTCGACGATGAGCCACGTGACAGCGCGGCTCGAGATCCGATCGCTGATCGCAACGCTGAACCTTCCAAGGCCTGAAATCGACGGCAAAGGCGAAGATGGACGGGTAGCAGCCTGAACCGCCGCGGGCTGACGAACTTCTAGAAAGGCGGCCTAATTTCGCCGGGCGCGCACCGCCTGCGGTTTCGCGCCGTCTCCGTTTGGTGCATGGTGACGCGATCCATTCGTCCAAGGTCGCCTGATGCTCGGTAAGATCGCCGTATTCTTCGCTCTCGCCGCTGCGGCGTGGGTGCTTGTGCGCGCGGGCAAGGGCGGGGAGCGCAATAACATCGTCCGGCTCAGGATTGTCGGCCTTCTCGCGGTCGCGACCGTGCTCTTCGCTGCAAAGCTTTTCCCGCTCGCCCTGATGATCCTCGCCGCCGCCGGAGGCGTCACCGCAATCGAACTCTGGCGCGACCGCGCCATCAAGGCGCTGAGCGACATCGCGCCTGGCGCGGGAACGGCGCCCGCGCCGCGCGGTGAAATGGGCGTCGAAGAGGCGGCTTCGGTCCTCGGCGTGGCTGTCGACGCAACCGACGATGATGTAAAAGCCGCCCACAAGAAACTCATCGCCCAATTGCATCCGGACAAGGGCGGATCTGATTACCTCGCCGCGAAGATCAATGATGCGCGCAGGGTGATGCTCGAGAAGCGCGGACAGCGGACCGCGAATATTGGCTGAGGAACAAGGGCGAGGGGCCGTAGCGAATGTCATCGATCGAGTCTGTAATTTCCGGCGTCGGTTCGCAGTTGCCGGGCCGTGTCGTGACGAATCGCGATCTCGCCAAAATCGTTGAAACGTCGGACGAATGGATCCGCTCGCGCAGCGGGATCGGCGAACGGCATTTCGCCGGCGATGACGAGGTGACCTCCGACTTTGCGACGGCGGCCGCATGGAAGGCGCTCGACCAGGCGGGGCTGAAGCCGAAGGACATTGATCTCATCATCGTCGCCACTGTGACGCCCGACAAGACGTTTCCGTCGACCGCAATCTACGTGCAGCAA
>CALKYG010000300.1 GCA_938003575.1 uncultured Alphaproteobacteria bacterium | reverse complement strand
ACAATCTTGCAGTAGTCGTTGACGATCATGATATGGGCGTCACCCATGTGATTCGAGGGGATGATCATTTGAACAACGCCGCCAGGCAGAAACAAATCTATGCGGCGCTCGGCTGGAATGTTCCCTCCTTTTCACATGTGCCGCTCATCCACGGCCCGGACGGCGCGAAGCTTTCCAAACGCCATGGCGCGCTTGGCGTCGATGCATACAGGGATATGGGATTTCTGCCCGAAGGACTTGCGAATTATCTGCTGCGTCTTGGCTGGTCGCATGGAGATGACGAAATCATTTCGCGCGATAGAGCGCTCGAATGGTTCGACATAACGGGCATCAATCGTGCGCCGGCCCGCCTTGACCTCGCCAAGCTGGAACATACGAACGCCCACTACATGAAGGCGCTGAGCGATGAAGATTTTGTCGAGAAGGCGGTCCCGTTTTTCGAGAGGTCAGGACGTTTTCTGATCCGCAGCCAGCTAATGCAATTGCTGCGGGCCGCCCCTTTCCTGAAAGAAAGATCCGCAACGCTGGCGGCCGTCGTCGATGCTGCGGCGTTTCTTTTTCTTCAGCGGCCGCTCGACCTCAGCGGCAAGGTCGCAAAGCCTCTCGAAAGAGACGGGGTTCGCCAGCTTCTATCTGAGGCGGTAAAGGCGCTCACAGACGCAAATTGGGGTTCGTCTCAGGAACTTGACCAGGCCCTGAAGACATTCGCAGAAGAGCGGGCGATCGGATTAGGGCAGATCGGCCAGCCCTTGAGGGCGGCGCTGACCGCCGGATTGCCCTCGCCGTCTCTTGGCGAAGTTCTGTTTGCTTTGGGACGCGAGGAAGCCATAGGCCGAATTTCAGATGCAATAAGTTATTAATTTCAAAGGATTAACCAACAGGATCGCCAATTGGCCCGCAACTTTAAATTGTGAAATGCGGTCTGGAAACTGTGCCGTTTCCGACTATGATCGCGCCGCAACAAAAATGCCGCAACGCACAAACGGAGCGCCGAAATGGAAAGCAAACTGAAGCCGGCGGGAACGATGACCCTCACCTATGGAGGGAAGACGACCGAATTGCCGGTTTTTGGCGGAACGCACGGACCAAACGTCGTCGATTTTCGCAAATTCTATTCGGACACAGGGCTGTTCACCTTCGACCCGGGTTTTACCTCGACCGCGAGCTGCGAAAGCCAGATTACGTTTATCGATGGCGACGAAGGCGTCCTTCTGTATCGCGGCGTTCCCATTGAACAACTCGCCAGGCAGTCGAATTTCCTTGAGGTCGCCTACCTGCTTCTCCACGGAAACCTGCCCACAGCTGATGAATCGAAAGCATTCAACCATTCGATAACCATGCACACGATGGTGCATGAGCAGTTGAAGAATTTCTACAACGGATTCAGGCGCGACGCACATCCGATGGCCATTATGGTCGGCGTAGTGGGCGCACTATCGGCGTTCTATCACGACTCGACCGACATCAACGATCCGGTGCAGCGCCGGATTGCAAGCCACCGCATGATCGCCAAGATGCCGACGATCGCGGCGATGGCGTACAAATATTCCATCGGACAGCCGTTTGTGTTCCCGCGGAACGATCTTGGATACACCGAGAACTTCATGCGCATGTGTTTCGCGGTGCCGGCCGAAGAATACATCGTAAATCCGGTGCTTGCGGACGCGATCGACAAGATCTTCATCCTGCACATGGATCACGAGCAGAATGCGTCGACTTCAACCGTCCGTTTGGCGGGATCATCGGGCGCCAACCCGTTTGCCTGCATCGCCGCGGGCATTGCGTCGCTTTGGGGGCCGGCGCACGGCGGCGCCAACGAGGCGGC
>CALKYG010000299.1 GCA_938003575.1 uncultured Alphaproteobacteria bacterium | reverse complement strand
GCCAATGCCCGAATAACGATCGGAAATCTTGCCGGTCGACAATTGAATCTGGCGCAGCTCAGCGCCCACCTGCGCGCGCTGAAAGCTATTGAGGAGAATCTGTTGAAGGCCGAGATCTGAAATGCGTGTCATGGATCGCCCTTAAATGATCTGGAGCAGCGATTGCCAAAGCTCGTCTATGGCGGAAATCACCCGGGCGTTCGCCCCATAGGCGCGCTGATAAAGGATGAGGTTGGAAAGTTCCTCATCGAGATTGACGCCCGCGTCGGCATTCGCGCGCGCATTAAGCTCGGCGGCGAGCGCCTTGTTCGTTTCAGCGGAAAGCCCCGCATTGCGCGCGGCAGAGCCGATTTGGGCGATCGAGTCAGCGACCGCATTCGCTTGCGGCGTGCCCGCAACGCCCGCAAGCAGGATCGCGCCTGATCCGTCATTGACGCCCGCCGCCGCGCCGCCAGTCGGGCGCGCAATGGCGAAATTCGACGGATTTGCGAGCAGCGCCGGATCAACCGAGAATATTCCGTTGCTTTCAAGAATGAGCGGCGCGCCGCCCGGCGCTGTCGCGCCGGCTGCAACATTACCGGCGTAAACATTGTTGAGCTGCGCAGCGACATTACGCGCCGTCGCCTCAACCAGCGCCTGCAAGCGCGGCAATTCGGCATTGCGAAGGTTGAGAAGCCCCGCGATCTCGCCTGAACGGATGCCGGCGCCGATGTCGGCGGAAATCTGCGCCTGCGCGCCTGTATCCGGATCGACCGAGGACAGTGTGATCGCCGTCGGCGGCCCCGCTGTCACGCCGAGCGCTGTGAATCCTGCGGAGTTGACAAGCGTCGTTCCGCCAGCCGTCGCAACCTCAACACGGCCGTCTGCGGCGCGCGTCACATTGATCGAGAGATAACCTGAAAGCTCGGAAAGCCGCTGATCGAGCAGGTCGGCTGCGCCATTGCTGTCCTGAACGACCTGGTTAAGCCGATAAATTTCGTCGAGCAGCGCGTTGACCCTTTGAACGCCCTGGTCGAGCCGGCCAAGCGCGGCGCTGCTTTCATTGGCGATCGACGCCGTTGTGCGAGCAAATGCGTCAAAAGCGGCCTGCAGCGATTGCAGCGCGTCCGCTTTCGCGGCGACGGATGAGGGGTTCGCCGAAAGCTGCGTCAGCGCGGCGAAAGCCTCGTCGAGCTTGTTCGCATAGGAGATATTGTCGCCCGGCGCGCCGAGCGAGGCTTCAATGCGCGACAGCGCGTCGGCGATGACGGATGACGCCGCCTCGTCGGCGTTGCCGCCATAGGTTGCACCCTGAAGGAAACGGTCGACCGCCGCACGCGCGATTTCAACATCGACGCCCGCGAACTGGTTCGGGATCGCGTCGGTGAAAAAATTCGCCTCGCGCCGCGAGAAATTCGGCGTGTTGACATTGGCGATGTTCTCAGACGTCGCCGCAATCGCGCGCTGATTGGCGAAAAGGCCGGAGACGGCCGTGTTGAGAGCGACATTGAGGCTCATGAGTGCGCACCCTCTCCCGGCAAATTCTGCCCGCCCGGCAAAATCGGCCGGGAATGAATTGCCGTCGACGGCCGGTCACCGGCCGTAAAACCCAATAAAACTGCGTATTTCGACATCTTTCTGATGCTCACGCGATATTTTCCATGCACAAATCTGCAAGCGCCGAACCAGTCGCCGTTCGCCCGGCAAGAATGTCCGCTGGCGGAAATTTCTGCAGGCCGGAATTGCCGGAAATTTCGCCGGCAAGATTCGCTTAAGCATGAAACCCGAGCAATTGAGCGGATTTTGGGATTGGCCCCGCTCTTGCCAATCAACGCGCGAATATCCGGGGCCCAAATGATCGACAGCCTGCAAGTTTCAACTCTCGTCAGC
Source organism: uncultured Alphaproteobacteria bacterium (assembly GCA_938003575.1). Lineage (GTDB taxonomy): Bacteria > Pseudomonadota > Alphaproteobacteria > Caulobacterales > Parvularculaceae > Amphiplicatus. The sequence continues at coordinate 330 of CALKYG010000299.1, read as the reverse complement.
GACGCCGCGCCGCGTCGGGAGAAAAGCGTGCGGGATGAAAGCGCGCAGGGCTTCTCCTACGCCCTCGCCGCCGCCTCGCTTGAACGCAACGCGGCGAAATCGCTGGAAGCGCACGGCGCGCGGCCGCAGGGAAGCGCCGCAACCCAGTCGCAATCGGCCGCCGCAGGCAAAGAAGCGAGCAGAGACGGCGCGACGGCGCCGACGCGCGATCAATCAGCGCCGGCGGCGAAAAGCACAGTCGCCGACCGAAATGCGCCGCCGACCGCCACAACAAACGCAACGACTCTCGCGCGGTCTGAGCCTGCAGCCTCGCCCGTTGCAACGGCGATC
>CALKYG010000298.1 GCA_938003575.1 uncultured Alphaproteobacteria bacterium | reverse complement strand
GTAGAACCAGATGCAGCGACGCACACGTTGTTCTCATTGAAGCCGGCCCGCGACTCTTGCCGAGCTTCTCAGCAAAAATTTCTGACTACGCAATAGCTTCGTTGAGAAGACGGGGGGTCGACGTGCGGTGTGACGCCCTGGTTACGAAGTGCGCCGACCGGCGTGTGGAACTGAACGGCGACATTATAGACGCAGATACAATCATATGGGCAGCTGGCGTGCGCGCGTCGCCGGCCGCCGACTGGCTGAATTCGAGAAAGGACCGCAGCGGGCGCGCCTGCGTACGCGGCGATCTCTCTGTCGATGGCGCGCCGAACGTTTTTGTAATTGGAGATACAGCGAGCGTCGCAGGCTCTGACGGAAAACCAGTTCCAGGGCTTGCACCTGCCGCCAAGCAGCAAGGCGCCTATGTCGGCCGGCTCATTTCCAGGAGGCTGAAGGGCGAACCTTCCCCGGGGCCATTCCGCTATATGGATTTCGGTTCGCTGGCGACAATTGGCAGGAATTCAGCCGTCGCCGAATTCGGCCGGCTGCGGCTCACCGGATTTCCTGCGTGGCTTTTCTGGTGCGTGGTCCACGTCTATTTCCTCGTCGGCTTCCGCAACAGGATCATGGTTATTCTCGATTGGTTTTGGTCCTATGTGACGCTGGAGCGCGGTGCGCGGCTCGTCACGGAAAGCGTCGGGCGCACGGATCTGGTCCAGACAATAGCACCCAGCGCCCGCGAATTTGCGGCTGCTGCGGAATGACGGCCGGCGCGAAATTGATCTTTCACGGCGTTCGCGGCAGCTCTCCTTCAACCGGAGTGGATTTCGTCGAGTATGGCGGCGACACTCCAGCAATAGAGTGTCAGATCGCCGAAGGGCGGATCTTTCTCGACGCTGGAAGCGGTCTTGGAAATGTCCGGGCCAACCCGGACTTTCCAGATGACTTCGATCTTGTCCTCTCCCATTATCACTATGATCATCTGGTGGGGCTGCCGTTCTTCGAGCCCCTGTGGCGCATCTCCGGGCGCATGCGCCTTTTCGCCCCAAAATTCGGGGATGCGGAGCCGGCCGATATACTCGCCGCCTTTTTCGCGTCGCCTTTTTGTCCGGTTCGGCTTTCGGACTTCAGGACCCGGATCGAGGTCGTATCCTATCGACCCGGCGACATGTGGCGGTCAGCAACGGGGCTCCATATCTCATCCCTTCCAGTCAGTCACCCGGGCGGCTGCGCAGCAATCCGGATCGGGGGAGCTGGGATCGACGCGGTCTATGCGAGCGACGCTGAACTCGGCGTCGACGTCGACATCACCGCTCTCGCCAACTTTGCCCGGAGCGCCGCGCTTTTCATTGTCGATGCGATGAACGGCGACGAAGACGCCGACAAACGGCGCGGCTGGGGACATGCGAGCTGGAGGGAGGCGATTGCAACCGGAACTGCCGCGGAAGCTCAGTCCATCGCTCTCTTTCATCACGATCCGAAACGGACGGACATAGACCTTGTCCGACTCGGCGCCAGGGCACGCGCCCTCGCCCCCAATGTATTCGTGGCGCGCCAGGGCGCCGCGTTTCGATTCAAGCCATGCGAAGACAGAGGAGAGATATCGTCATGGAGATGCAGCAGATAAGGTATTTTCTCGCGGTGGCGGATACGTTGAACTTCACTCGAGCGGCCGAGAATTGCAACATAAGTCAGCCGGCGCTGACACGCGCGATAAAAGCGCTCGAGGACGAACTTGGCGGGCCCCTGATCAATCGCGAACAGCGCAACACCCATCTGTCCGAACTGGGACGGATGATGGCGCCCTATTTTCAATCCATTTACGAGCAGTCCCTCTCTGCGAAGGCGACGGCGGACGAATTTCGCCGCCTTTGCAAGGCGACTCTTAAAATCGGCGCCATGTGTACGATCGGTCCGTCCATTGTCGCTGACTTTCTCGCCAGATACTCTGCATCCTATGAGAATGTGGAGATCGATGTGACTGCGGACGGCTTGAACGCCCTTAAACAAAAACTTCTACGTGGCGAACTCGAAGTCGCTCTCATTGCTTCTCCTGACCCCTTCGGCGACGATTTTCACGCAATGGGGCTTTTCGACGAAAATTTTGTTCTCGCAGTATCAAAATCCCATCGCCTTGCGAACGCAGACGTCATTCGATGCAAGGAGCTCGATGGGGAGAAGTATATCAACCGCGCTAACTGCGAATTCTACGATCTTGTCCACGAGACTTTTTTAAGGAGCGGCGTTAGAACACGTCGCGTATTTTCAAGTGAGTGCGATGAGTGGGTCATCGGAATGATCAAGGCGGGGCTTGGCGTCGGCTATTTCCCGGAGTTCGCGGTCAATGATCCCGGAATCATTCTGAAGCCCCTGATCGAGCCGTCGTTCTCCCGCACCGTCTGTCTGGTGACGGTCCGCGGCCGGCCGCACTCCCCCGCTGTTGGGGCGTTTGTCAGACAGGCCCGCAGCGAAAAATGGCCGGCCCGCAGGGATCTGACCGCGAGCGTGCATTAGGAGTCCGCGGCTGGTTCAGCGGTTGACGGTCTGAGGGTCGCGGCAAGCGCCCCGGCCAGAACAAGCGATGCCGCGACCGTCAGGACAGAAGCGGGCCAGCCGTGAGCGTCGAATATCCACCCGAGCAATGCGGCGCCGAAAAGTCCTCCAAGATAATAAGAGGAGAGGTAAAGCCCGCTGGCGGCGGCGCGGTCATGTTTCGCAGCGCGGCCGACGAATCCCGTCGCGGTAGCCTGCGCAAAGAAGGTTCCAACGCCGACAGTCGTGAGCCCGGCCAGAATGATTGGCAAGGATTCCGACAACAACATGGCAAGTCCGGCAAGAGCGAGACCCAGCGAGCCGAAAAAGCTTAG
>CALKYG010000297.1 GCA_938003575.1 uncultured Alphaproteobacteria bacterium | reverse complement strand
GAACCTGATGTTCGACGTCTATCCCGATCAGGTCGACTTCATGCAGTTCATTCCCTTGACGCCGACGTCGTGCCTCTTACGCGAATGCGCCTATGCGCTCGACGACGACCGTCGCGAAATGAAGCTTTCGCGGTATCTCAACGTGCGCATCAATCGTTCGGTCAACCTTGAGGACAAGGACCTCATCGAGCGCGTTCAGGACGGCATGGGATCGTCGCAGTTCAAATCCGGTCCGCTCGGGCGCGAGGAAATTCTGCTCCGGAAATTTGCGGACCAGATGCGCGCCGCCGTGCCGGTCGCCCGCCGCCGCGAAAAGCCCGGCCGCGCGGAGATGGAAGCCGCCCTCGCCTAGCGCCTCTTCTCAAATTCCCGGCGCGCCTTGCGGAAATTAGAGAGCACGATTTCGCGTTCTTTTTCCGTGTTGAATTCGCCTTTCGCCGCATGGTCGATCAGCCGGTCGATCCACGAGATGAAATAGTCTGCATCCTCGCGCGATCGGACCGGCTTGCCGCCGACTGTCACATAGACGGGCGACGTTATGGCGTAAGGATAAAGATCGAAAACGTCGCTTGACGCCTCATCGCTCGCCGCGCGCAGCGAGACCCACCCCGATTTCTCAAGCGTCAATTCGCCTTCGACGGTCGCGCTTTTGCCGTCATTTTCAAGCGGGAGGGCTTTGACGGCCGCTCCATTGACGATCACGTCGAGCGATTTGACGGCGGCGATCGATTCCATGCGCGCGGAGAATTTGAGCCGATGCGCGCCCTTTTTCAGTCTGATCTCGCCGCCCGGCCCCTCGCCCGCCAATTCAAATTTCAACAACGCGCTGTTGGTCGCAAAACTTTTGCCCGCCTTGAGGCCGTCAAGCCACGCCCTCGCGAACGCCGCCGGATCGTCCGGCGCGTCATCGCCCATTTCGACATAGGTGCGATCCAGACCGATCGGCCCCCGCAGCGAGGCGTAATTCGTCATCGCGTCCGTGCCGCCCGCCGCGGGAAGGCGAAAGCCGCAATTCAGAAGGCGGGCCCAGACGGCTTCGGTGATTGCGTGGTCGCTGAATCCGACAACCTCGACATAATCGACAAGGCCGAGCGCAACATCGGCCGGAAAGGAATGCGAGAGGCGCCCTTCCCGGTGCGGGTCCGGCGCAGGCGGATCGTAAGGGTGAACGTACCCGACGAGCGCCGATTGCTCATGCGCCAGTTTCGCAACGGCGGCGTTGTCCGGATAAAGGCTCGCGACGGCTGTCTCCGGATAACCGGCGTAGTCCGCGATCAGCACATGATCGTCGAGCCCAAGCAGCCCGAGATGGCCCCATACGCTTGTATGGAATTCCTGCGCCTGCGCCACAATCGCTTTCGCCCCGTCGGGTCTCACCGGAACGGGCGAGAATTCGCCGATATCGGGAATTCGCTGTTCCTTGTTGACGATGAGATTGAAGGCGAGATCGAGCGCTTCAGCGTCAGCCTGACGCGCAAATCCTTCGACGCGTTCGCGATATGCGCCGCCGTAATTCATGTGAGTGTGAACGTCGCCGCTCTTCCAGTCTGAAAAATCCGCCGTCAAATCATCGAGCGCAATCTCAATCGAAGCGCCGTTCTTCGGCAGGCTCACCCTCTTTACTGCCGGCGTCGCTGAAAGACCGCGCCAGACGCGAATCTCCGTCTCGCCCGGAGGCAATGCGATCACGTCGTCGCCGTCGCTGTGGTAATAATGCGTTTCAACGCCGCGCGCCGTGTCGCGATAATCATCGGCGCGGATGAGAGCATCCGCCGGCGCATAATCGCGGCCGTCGCTTCCCCGCACCGTAACCCGCGCCGCCGCCGGCGCGCCCTTCGCATCGACAATGCGCAATCTCAGCGCCGCTGTCGCGGCCTTCCGCACGAAGTCCTTTTGTTTCAGCACGCGGCGCGCGCCGCCGACGACATCCATGACCTCGATATGGAGGCCGCCCGTCTCATTTGAGACGAACGCGATCCTCGATCCGTCCGGCGACCAGCGCGCATTGACGATATCAAAATCGCCATAGGTGAATGGAACTGGAAAGCCGCCGGGCGCCGTCGTCGTCATCCACAGCTGATGCCATTGGCGGCCGGCATAAGAAGAATAGGCGATGCGCTTTCCTTCCGGCGAGACTTCCGGGCGAGCCTTCCAGTTCGTCTCTTCGTCGCGAATGATCTCCGGCGGCGCGCTGAGGTCGACAGGCTGGCTGACGATCCGTCCAGATCCGTGGCGGACATTCTCATTCGAGATGAAGAAAAGCCGCTTGCCGTCGGGCGACCAGGCGGGGCTCAGCTCGTGATCGACCTGGGCGTAATAATACCGGTCATTGAAACTTTGCGTTTCGGGACGCCAGCGGCGATGCGCCCAGCCCTCGCCGCTGCGCTCCGCCGTCGCGATATGGAAATTGCCGCTTTCCGCCGTCGTCACATAGGCGATCATGGTTCCGTCCGGCGACCAGCGCGCATCGATATTGACGGCGTCGCCCGTTGTCAGCGGCGTTTCCTTTCCGGATTTCAGATCGCGCAGGACAAGATTGATCGCGTCGCCGTCGCGGCGCGAAAAGACGAGCGCGCGTCCGTCAGGCGAGACGTCCGGCTGGTAATCGTAACCGGCGGCTGCGGTGATCTCCTCAGCCCGCTCGGAGGCGAGTCTCTGGCGCCAGATCCGCCCCTGCATGGAGAAATAAAGCGCTTTGCCGTCCGGCGCCCATGCCAGCGACGACGGCCCGCTCGTCAATTGCGGGACATACATCTCGCGCCAGTAATAGGAATGCGGCGCCGTCACCTGCGCGAGCGCCGGGGCGCGTTCAGCGCCGTATGCCGACGGCGCCGCCGACATGGCGAGAACGGCGGCGGCCGCCGCGCTTTTGAGTTTCATCAATCGTCCCTCACTGCGCGCCGATTTCATCGAACGCTTCGCCTGACAGGATGAAAACACGGTCGTGCGAGCCTTCCGTAAAGCCGATCGCTTCGTAGAAATTGACGCCGTGGATGTTTTTTTGATCGACGGAAAGGCGGATATAGCTCGCGCCGCGCCCGCGCCCCCATTCGGCGGCCCGCGCAATCAGCCGCCGGCCGAGGCCAAAGCCTCGCGCTTCCGGCGTTATATAGATATCGAGCACGTAAACGCCCTTTTTGCCGCGCCAGCTGGAGAACTCATCGAAGATGATCATCGCCGCGACGACCTCTCCGGCGCGTTCGGCGACAATACTCTCGAACGCCTTCTCAGGCCCGAAGCCGTAACGCCGGACATCGTCGACGGATAAAACCTCTTGATGATCGCCGATCGTCTCGCGGGCGAGCGCGGCGACCATTGAGCGGATCGCGTCTGCGTCTTCGACGCGGCCGGCGCGGATCGAAATGTCAGAAGCCAACGGATTTCCTGCCCTTCGTTTTCAGGACGCGCCTCGCCTCGTCCGGCATCGCAATATCAAATCCAAGTTCGGTCAAGATGCGGCGCATTTTCGCAACTTGCTCCGCATTCGATTTCGCCAGCACGCCCGGCGCGATCGTCAGATTGTCTTCAAGCCCGACCCGAACATTGCCGCCCATGATCGCGCCGGTCGTCGCAATCCCCATCTGCTTGCCGCCGGCGGCGAGAACCGAAAAGTGATAGGCGTCGCCGAGCAGCCGGTCAGCGGTCCCCTTCATATGGACAAGATTTTCAACGCTCGCTCCCGCGCCGCCGAGAACGCCGAGCACGAACTGGACGTAGAGCGGCGGCTCGACCAGCTCGCGCTTCAAGTAAAAGGCGAGCAGTTCGATCTGCCCGACATCGTAACATTCGAATTCAAACTTCGCGCCGTCGCCCTTGCCGATTTCAGAAAGGATCGCCTCGATATTCTCAAACGTATTCTGGAAAACGGTGCGCTTCGTCGCCCGCAGCAATTCCGGCTCCCAGTCATGGCGCCAGTTCGGATATTTTTCGAGCATCGGGAAGATGCCGAAATTCATCGAGCCCATATTGAGCGAGCACATTTCCGGCTTCATCGCCCGCGCCGGCGCAAGGCGCGCGTCGAGCGTCATCAGCGATGAGCCGCCGGTTGAAACATTCAACACCGCGTCGCATTCGGCCGCGATCGCCGTCATGAATTCTCGAAAATGCTCCGGTTCGGCGCTCGGCCGGCCGTCATCCGGCTGGCGCGCGTGAAGGTGGATGATCGCCGCCCCTTCTTTCGCTGCGGCGATCGAGGCTTCCGCGATCTCTTCGGGCGTCACCGGCAAATGGGGGCTCATGGTCGGGGTGTGGATGGATCCCGTCACCGCGCAGGTGATGATGACCTTGCGCCTTTTCGCCTCGCCTGATGCTGCCGACATTTGTGTTTTTCCTGCTGGCGCGAAGCCCTGATTTCGCGCATTTTGTCAGGGCCTGAGTGGGCGATCAATCGGGCGCTGCATCCCCGTTTCCAACAGTTTCAATATGACCGACAACCGCAATCGGGGCGTTTTCGACTGGTCCCCTACCGAGCCCTCAAAGCTCTTCTATCAATCGGGCAGCCGCCGCCCGATGTTCGAACGGGCCTTGGGCGTTCATGTCTGGACGACGGACGGCGCGCGTTACATCGACGCGTCGAGCGGCGCCATGGTGTCGAATATCGGTCATTCGAATCCCCGGGTGCTCGCCGCCATGCGCGCGCAGATGGAGACGGGAACATTCGCCTATCGCCTGCATTTCGAGAGCGAGCCCGCCGAAAGACTGGCGACCGCCCTTGGGCGCCTCAGCCCGCCGGGCTTGACGCGCGTCTTTTTCGCCTCCGGCGGATCGGAAGCCGTTGAAAGCGCGATCAAGCTCGCGCGGCAATATGCGCTGGCGCGCGGCGACGCGTCACGCACTGAAATCATCTCGCGATTTCCGGCCTATCACGGCTCCACCTTCGGCACGCTCGCAGTCACGGGCTACAATCCGCTGACGCGCCCCTTCGCACCCATGTACCGCGACATGCCGAAAATCCCGGCCCCGCGCGCTTACCTTGATCGCGACAATCTTTCCGATGAGGAAAAGGGACTCAAATACGCACAGGCGCTGCGCGAGAAGATCGAGGAGATCGGCCCTGAACGCGCGCTCGCCTTTATCATGGAGCCGGTCGGCGGGGCCTCGACCGGCGCGCTCGTCGCCCCGGACAGCTATTACCAGCGCGTCCGCGACATCTGCGACGAGTACGGGCTTTTGCTCATCTATGACGAAGTGATGACCGGCGTCGGGCGCACGGGGAAGTTCCTCGCCGCCGAGCACTGGCGCCAGTCGCCGGACATCATCGTTCTCGGCAAGGGGCTTGGCGCCGGCTATGCGCCGCTTTCAGCGATCGTGTCGCGTTCGGACATTGTCGAAGCGGTGCTCGCGGACGGAGGTTTCATGCACGGATACACCTACGCCGGCAATCCGCTCGCCTGCAGCGCGGGCCTTGCTGTCCTGAAGGAAATTCTCGACCAGGATCTTATCGCCAATGCGGCGGCGAAGGGCGATATTCTGAAATCGCGCCTCGCCGCGCTGATGGACCGTTTCCCGTTCATCGGCGACGTGCGCGGCAAGGGGCTGCTGCTCGCCTTTGAACTTGTCAGCGACCGCTCGACCATGGCGCCGCTGCCGAAGGCGATGAACGCCTTTCACCAGCTCGTCGAAATCGCCTTTGCCGAAAAGCTCGTCATTTATTCGCGCAGGACTCGGGGCGGCGACGAGGGCGATCATTTCCTCGTCTGTCCGCCGATGATCTTGTCCGATGACGATATCGACGAAATCATGGACAAGCTGACGCGGAGTCTTGCGATATTCGCCCGACGGACAGGCCTTGCGGATAGGGAGGGCTGATCCGCATGAAGGCGTTTTACGCGGAGGAAGAGCGGCTGCATTATCCGGCGCATTTTCTCGTCAACGGAGTTTTCACGCCAAACCCCGAACAGCCCGCGCGCATCGACAAGCTCCTCACCGGCGCGCGCGCGGCGGGCTGCGACATCATCCGCCCGCCGGATGCGGGGCTTGCGCCGATCCTCGCCGTTCATGAAATGCGTTATGTCTCGTTTCTTGAAAACGCGCATCATCGCTGGACGCGGATCGAGGGCGCGTCCGCGGATGTCGTGCCGAATATTCATCCCGTTTCGCGCGACAATAATTATCCGGATTCGCTTGTCGCGCAGGCGGGCTGGCATCTGATGGACGCATCGGCGCCGATTTCAGCGCACACATATGAAAGCGCGCGCTGGAGCGCCAATTGCGCCGTCGCCGCGGCGCAAGCGACGCTTGCCGGCGATCCCTGCGCCTACGCGCTGTCTCGCCCGCCCGGTCATCACGCACGGCAGGACGCCGCCGCAGGCTTTTGCTATTTCAACAATTCGGCGATCGCGGCGCAGATGCTGCGCGGGAAACATGACCGCGTCGCCATTCTCGACGTCGATCTTCATCACGGCAACGGCACGCAGGATATTTTCTACGAGCGCGGCGACGTGCTGACCGTTTCGATTCACGCCGATCCCGACCGGTTTTACCCGTTCTTCTGGGGAGCGGCGAGCGAGGTCGGACGCGGACCCGGCGACGGGTTCAATGTCAACTTCCCGCTGCCGCGCGGATCTAAGGACGATGTGTTTCTCGCCGCCCTCGACCAGGCGCTTTGCCGCATCGACGCGTTCAATCCGGGCGCGCTGGTCATTGCGCTCGGTCTTGACGCGTCTGAACATGATCCCTTCGGCGGGCTATGCGTTTCGACAAAGGGTTTTGAGAAGATCGGCGCGGCGATTGCGCGCGCCGGCCGCCGGCCGACCGCGATTGTGCAGGAAGGCGGCTATCTGTGCGACCAACTCGGCGATAATCTCTCGTCGTTTCTTGCCGGATTTTCCGGCTCCTGACCGAAAGGGCTTACTCATGCGCCATTGCCTTCCCGCGCTCGCCGCCGCGCTCTTCATGTCGGGGTCGGCGTTCGCGCAATCCGCGACTCCGCAAGAATTTATCGATGACGCCATCGCCATGCTCGGCGATTCGATTGCGTTCCGTTCAGTCGAAGGGTCGCCGGATATTCTGCGCTACGCCGAATATCTGAAGGCGCGCCTCGTCAAGGGCGGCTTCGACGCAGCAGACGTCGAGGTCGACAATTCAGGTCCCGCGCCGACGCTCGTTGCGTATTACCGCGGCGCTTCCCGCGAGAAGCCGATCGTTCTTTCCGGCCATATGGATGTTGTCGAGGCGAAGCGGGAGGACTGGGAGCGCGATCCTTTCACCATGTCGCGCGACGGCGATTTCCTGATCGGGCGCGGCGCTGTCGACAACAAATGGGGCGTCGTCATGATGACGGAGACGCTGCTCCGCCTGAAAAAGGAAGGTTTCAACCCTGCGCGCGACATCGTCCTCGTTCTTTCCGGCGATGAAGAGACGCAGATGGCGACGACCGCAATCCTGGCAGAACGCTTCAAGGACGCCGATCTCGTCCTTAACAGCGACGGCGGCGGCGGCGTATTGGGCGAAGACGGGGCGCCGCTCGCATACAATCTTCAAACAGCCGAAAAGACCTATGCTGATTTTGAAATCGCTTTCACCAATCCGGGCGGCCATTCGAGCCGGCCGAGCAGAGAGAATGCGATCTATCGCCTCGCCCGCGCCATAGACCGCATCGGCGCCTATGAGTTTCCCGTTGAAACGAGCGAGACAACGCAGGAGTTTTTCCGCCAGACGGGAGCCAAAACGCCGGGCAAGCTCGGTGAAGCGATGCTGCGGTTCGCCGATAACCCGAAGGACAAGAAAGCATTGAAGACGCTGCGCGCCGATCCCGAATATGTCGGGCAGACGGGCACGACCTGCGTCGCGACGATGCTCGCCGGCGGACATGCGCTGAACGCCTTGCCCCAGCGCGCCGCCGTTTCCGTCAATTGCAGAATTTTCCCCGGCGTGACGCCGGAAGCCGTGATGGAGACGCTGAAAAAAGTCGTCGACGATCCGGCGGCGGAAATCCGTTTTGTCGATCCGCCGCATTATTCCGAAGGATCGCCAATGCGCGAGGACGTTCTCGCCGCCGTCCGGAAATCGATCGAGGCGTGTTATCCGGGGCTTGCGATCACGCCGCAGATGTCGGCGGGCGCTTCCGACAGCCTCTATTTCCGCATGCGCGGCGTCGACAGCTACGGCGTTTCGGGCCTGTTCATGAAGCCGTCGGACGATTATACGCACGGCCTCAATGAACGCGCGCCGATATCTTCAATTCCCGGCGCGCTCGATCACTGGCGCACGCTGCTCACCGAGCTTGCGAAGTGACGGCGTCGCGCTTGGCGACGAGATAGACGGGAAAACCGGCGGCGAGCAGCGCAACGCCCCAGGCGACCGCTTCGGCGCCGGCGCCCGATATCGCCCATAATGCGTAGGCGGCGGCGGCAGCCGCGACAGTCATCAGCGTCGATGAGGCTTTCAGCCTTCCCGCGGTTTTGAGCTTCAGAGCCGCCAGCGAGCAGACGAGATACATGACGAGCGACGCCGTTGTCGACAAAAGCAGGACGAACGTGAACATCTCCGTCATGTTCTTCGAATAGTTGAGCATGACGACGGCGGTGAGCAGCAGGCTCGAAACGACGTGCGCGCGCACAGGCGTGTCGCGCAACGACGTCTTCGCCAGAAACGCCGGGAAAACGCCGCCCTTCGCCATCGCGTAAGGCAGCTCCCCCTGAAGCAGGATCCAGCCGTTGAGCGCGCCGAAGCCGCTGATCGCCGCAAAGAGCGCCAGCCATTTTCCGGCGTCCGCTCCCCAATGGATCGCAACGAAGTCCGCAAAGGGGGCCGAAGACGCCGCGACTTCATCCGCCGGCCGCAATAGAATGATCGCGGAACACGCAAACAGATAGATGACGCCTGTGACAATCATGCCGATCATCGTCGCGCGCGGGATGGTGCGCGTCGGGTCTTTCACTTTTTCAGCGGGAACGGTCGCCGATTCGAGGCCGAGCAGCCCCCACAATGTCAGCGTCGCGGTCGCAGTGATCGGTCCGAGCGAAATGTCCGACGGATCAAACGGCGCAACGGACGCCCCGCCGTCGCCGGCGACAATGATAAAGCCCAGCGCGATCACGGCGAACAGCGGCAGCACCTTCAGCATCGTCGTCGCCAGCTGAACGCTTCCGGCAAGGTACGCGCCGCGGCAATTCACGGCGGTCAACAGCCAGATGGCGCCGATTGTCACGACGGCGTGCAGTCCGTTCGCTCCGGTGAGCGCCGGAAAGAAAACGCTGAGATAACTGACGGCTCCGGTCGCGACGGCGGCGTTGCCGACCCAGATCGAAATCCAGTAGCTCCAGGCGACCAGAAATCCCGCGGCGGGACCAAACGCTTCCTGCGTGAAGGCGTAGGGGCCGCCGGCTTTCGGGAAATTGCGCGACAGCGCCGCAAAAACGGTCGCCAGCAGCAATCCGCCGCCGATTGTCAGCATCCATCCGAAAATCGAGTTCCAGCCGAAGGGAGCAAGAGCCGCCGGCAGGAGGAAGATTCCCGACCCGATCATGTTGCCGACGACGAGCGCCGTGCACATCACAAGCCCGAGCTGTCTCCCCGCCGTCGCTGATTTCATGCCCTGCCCGCCGCCTGCAGTCGAACCATCGCCGCGCCGGCGGCGTGCGTCAATCTTGCGGCGCACAAGGCGCACCGGCCGGAAAATCATCGGCAGGACCAGCCCGCAAAGCGGTGAACCGTTTCGCCGGAGCGGCGGCAATCGCGTTAAGCTGTCCGCCCGCGCCGGAGCTTTGACGGAGGATCTGATGCAGCGATTGAAAGTCAACGGCCGGCGCGGGAATTTGACCCGGAGGAGCTTTTCGCGCCCCTGAAAGAGCAACGCGCGGAAAGCGCCGCGATCAAGTCGCTGATGACGGCGATGAGAATGTCGCAACAATCGTCCTGCAGCGCGCGCGGAGCCGCGGGGGCGAAGGATCGACGCCCGCTTGTAAATCCGCCGTGGGAGCGCTGAGAGAGTGCTCATTCTCTCGGGCCTGTTCATTCATTTTGCCCTTCGCGATCTGCAAATGGCGCAGTAGGCGAATCCGCATATCGAAGGATCAGACTTTCTGCGCGTTCGCTCGCTTGCGTTCGCTGGACTCGCGGCACTTTGCATGACTGGGCTGAATTGATCTTGCGGCGACATTTCGCGGGCTGGCATAGCCCC
>CALKYG010000296.1 GCA_938003575.1 uncultured Alphaproteobacteria bacterium | reverse complement strand
TACTCGGCAATCTCAGTTTTTTTCCGGACCTTGTGCGCCTGCCCGGCCGCCAAGCCATTCTCTTGTTCAGAACGCTCGCCGGCGACGGCGCAGTTCGCGACGGATTCGATCCCGCGAAATATGAAGGCAGGGACCTGGACCGCACCCGGGAGCTTCGTCTTCTCGACGGTTCGATAATCTCGCGCTACTCGGCCATGGCGGCCGCTGATCTCGACGCTGCGCATGAAGCGCGACTTCGCAAGATGACGAGGATGCTTCATCTTCCCGAAAATTTTCGAGACGTGGAATACCGCGTACCGCGCGTTTATCTGGACAAAATCGAATCTCTCGCAGCGCACAATAATCGCTCGCTTTCTTACGTCTTTATGCCCGCCTGGCGAGAGCCGGCGTTTCCGAATGATCTCGCTTCCCTTCTTGATATCGACGGCCCTGTCATCGATCTTGGCGGGTCGATCGCGACTGATCCCGGCAAGTGGCTCGACGCGACGCATGTGAATGCCTGGGGCGCTGAAGAGCTTTCCGCCCGATTCGCGGATCGACTTTCAGCCGATTATCCCGATCTCGGCGAGAAAGGCTGTTAATCGCCTAATTCCCCTGATGCCGCGGCGTCGCTAGGATCGCAGCAGAAGGGGGCCCCTTTGCCGCGGCACAGCTATTCAGTGAGAGTCATCGTCGCGCGGACAGTCTCATCGCTCGCGGGGTTCGTATTGTTTATATATGGCGTCATCGCGTTTCTTTCGCCGCTGCCGGCCGGGGCGCCGCTGGCTATCCTTGGCGTCCTTATGATCGCCGCAGCCAATCCCGCCGCCCGTCCGGTCGTCAGACGCCTGCGGCGACGCTGGCGCTGGTTCGACCGGATTGTTAGGTTTGCGGGAAAGCGCGGCCCTGCCTCAATTCGGGAGACTGAACGCCAAACCTCGCCTGAAGCGGCCCAGGACTGAAATTTATGATGGTATTTCGCATTGCAGTGTCCCTGTTCGCGTTGCTGCTGATCGGGTTCGGGCTCGTGCTGACAATCTCGCCGATACCGTTCGGGTTCGTGCTCGTCGTTATCGGGTTCCTCCTCTTCGCGACGGTCGCGCCGGCGGAGGTTCGGTGGTTGAGAAAGCGCTGGCGATGGTTTGATCGCGCGATGCACGCGCTTGAGAAGCGCCTGCCGGAGTGGATCGCTCGGCGTCTACGCGTATCGGATTACGATCACAGCGAAGACGAGGAAGGCCCGGAAGACTCCAGCCGCCAGAATTGAGTGAGAACCAAGGCGCGCACGCTTATGGCGTGAAAAGCGCTCCTGAACACTAACCCGCATCGCGGCCCGATCCGCCATGCGCCTCATCCATAGAAGTATTGGCGCCCGCCGCAATCAGAGCATTGCCACGTCAGGTCTTTCCTATGACGCCCTCAAAGACAACGCGGCCGGCGATCATGCGGCGGGCGCGGCCTGCGGCCTTCATTACCGCCCGATCGAATTCGGCGGCAAACGGGAGTCGGTCCGGCGCAAGACGCCCGATAAGGAAATTAAACCAGTCGCATTCGAAATCGATGCAAGCAGCCTCAATCAGCGCCAACTCCTTCTCATCTATCTTGCGCTCGTCATCCGTTATGTAGGGGCTGTCGTCGCCGTAAATGAATTTCTTCATGACGCCGTAAAGCGCTCTGTCGACTAGCCAGCTCTCTCGGACGTGCTTCTGAAGAAGGCTGTGCGTGTAAAGCTCGTCGCCGATGACACGTCCGCCGGGTTTCAGAACGCGTGAAATTTCCCGAAGCGTCACCGGTATATCGACGTGATGCAGAATATCGATGAGAACTACGAGGTCGAATGATGCGTCCGAAAGCGACATTGCCTCGCAAGGAGTGACGACAAAACTGACGCCTTCATAGCCGAACTCCGCACAGCGCTGCTGCGCGACGGCCAGGGTGTCAGCCGAAATGTCAGTTCCCACGGCCTCAGCGCCGAGCCGTGCAAGACGAATGGCGTCCTCCCCGAAGCCGCAACCCGGCGCGAGAACCCGTTTTCCCTTCAGGTCGTGCCGGAGAATACGGTCATAGGTTGACCAGAAGGCGTTACTCGGACGACGCTTGGCCTCTTCAATCACGTCGAAGTTGACGGGCGCCAGCCGGTCCGCAGCCATCTTCGCTGCGTGATCGCGGTGATAGTCGATTTCGCGCTGCTGGCGCGGCGTCAGGACCATCGCATCAGAGCAGCATCGACGCCGGCTCTTCAATGAACTGTCTAAAGGCGGCGAGGAATTCCGCGCCGACCGCGCCGTCAACGACGCGGTGGTCGCAGGTCAGCGTTACAGTCATCATCGTGCGGACGACAATCTGGCCGCCTCTGACAACCGCGCGCTCCTCGCCGGCGCCGACCGACATGATCGCGCCATGCGGCTGATTCACGATAGATGCGAATGACGTGATCCCGAACATGCCGAGGTTTGACACTGAGAAAGTTCCTCCCTGATATTCCTCGGGTTTCAGCTTTTTGGCGCGGGCGCGGGCGGCCATATCCTTGATTTCAGCTGAAATCTGCTTGAGGCCCTTCGTCTCTGCTTTCCAGACGATCGGCGTGATGAGGCCGCCGTCAATCGCGACGGCGACGCCGATATCGGCATGCTTGTGCAGCAATATCGCCTCATCGGTATACGTCGCATTGGCGTTAGGGACTTTCTTGAGGGCCATGGCTGACGCCTTGATGACGAAGTCATTGACCGAGAGCTTGTAGGCCCCCTCTCCCTCCTTCGGCGAGGCCGCGTTCAACGCGGCCCGAGCGGCCAGCAGGTTCGTGAGTTCGATATCGATATTGAGCGGGAAATGCGGGACTTCGTTATTGAACGATTGCGTCAGGCGCCGTGCGATCGTCTTTCTCATGCCGTCGAGCTTGACCGCCATATAGCTGTCAGCCGGGTAAAGCCGCGGGTCGACCGACGCCGGCGACGGAGCCATCGCGGCTGCACCCGCCGCTTTCATTGCGCCGCCTTTTTTGGCTTCTTCGACATCTCGTTT
>CALKYG010000295.1 GCA_938003575.1 uncultured Alphaproteobacteria bacterium | reverse complement strand
GAAACTGATCCTCAAGGCGCCGCGGGCGGGATCGACCCCCTGCGCCTGAAGACAGCGGACGCCGTAGAAATCGCCGCCGCCGCACATGATCCCATACGGCGTCAGCCGCCGCGCGACATCATTCCCCGGTTCGTTCAACACCATGGCGAGCGTCGGCGCCCGGCTTTCGGCGATTTTAGGTCCGAGGAGGCGGACGGAATTTTTCGTTCCGAGAAATTCGAGCACCGGCTTCAGCAAGTCTGTCTCACGGGACCGCATGAGATTGCGGACGGCCGCCGAGCGCGCGGCCGCCGGGGCCTTAGTCCTGAAATGATGCGCATAAAGATCATCATAATAATCCGCCATCCCTGCAGACGCCGCGACTTGCGCATGATCGGGGCCCGCCGGCGTGAAACGCTTGTGGAGCGTATTGGCGTTGAAATAGTGGCCTTGATTGGGGAGCGTCAGCCCGAGCTCGCGCCGAATGACCATCACGCCCTGATGCGGGCCATAGGTCTTGTAGGCGGAAAAGAGATAGATGTCGGCGCCAAGTTCGGCGACACTCGGAAAGCCGTGCGGCGCGTAGGAAACGCCGTCGACGCAGACATAAGCGCCCGCCGAATGCGAAAGCGCCGCGATCTCTGCGACCGGATTGATCTCCGCAACGATGTTCGACGCATGCGGAAAGCAGACGAGGCGGACCTTGTCATCGAGCAGCGCCTTCAGCCCCTCAATCGGCAGATGCCCGGTGTCCCGATCGATAGTCCATTCGCGAATTTCGACGCCGCGGCCGGCGAGCCGCCGCCACGGCCCTGTATTCGCCTCGTGATCCTGATTGCTGACAATGATCGCCTCGCCCGGCTTCATCCATTCGCCGAACGCTTGCGCGAGGACATAGGTGTTTTGCGTCGTCGAGGGTCCGAAACTGACCTCCTCCGTTTCAACGCCCAGCATCGCCGCCAGCCGGGAGCGCGCTTCGTCCATCTCCTCGCCGGCGATGCGCGAGGCGTCGAAGTCGTAATAGGGCTGGACTTTGCGTTCCCGGTAAAACCGCGTCAGGCGGTCGATGACCTGGCGGCATGCGAAGGACCCCCCGGCGTTCTCAAAAAACGCCTGTCCCTGAAGCGATGGTTCCGATAACGCGGGATACTGGCTGCGGACGAAGTCGATATCGAGCGTCATGCCCGCCAATAGGCGATACGCCGCGCCCGCCTGGCAATAGAAATCCGCCGCCAGCCGTCAGACGAGTTTCAGCAGCGGACCCGACTGCAATCCGTCGGCCAGCTTGCCGGATGCGCAGCCGACGACCTGCGTGATGGTTTCGCCGTCTTCGGCCAGGGGCGCGGTCATCGTCCGGAAAAGGATCCGGCGGCCGTCGCAAAGCGTCAGTTCGCTTTCGTTCTGAACAGGACCTTGCGCGGCGACCGCCGCGTCAATGTTCGCCGCCGCCTTGTCCAGAAGCGACAAGGTCCAGTCCGTTTGCCCTTGCAGGTAGATGGCTGAAAGCTTGGCGAGGTCCGAGCCGAGATAGATGAAATAGGGAAAACCGACAGACTGTTTCAGATCGACGACAAACACCCAGTTCCAGTCCGCGCCGAGGTCCACGGTGCGCATGTCCGCCCAGCTTGGGAAGGAGCCTCTGGTCGCCTGCGCCCATACCGAAATCAGGCGCTGGGTCATCCGCCGGTCGGACGGGGGCGCAATGATGGCCTGGTCGAAGAGCCCCGCTGTCTCCTGGATCATCGCGCCCGCCTTCCGCCGCCCCTTGGGTTTGGCGGGGCGCTCCCCCGCCGATCCGCCTCTTGCGCAACCCTGTCCCCGCCTTCCCGAGGTTAAGGATCGGTCATTGAGGATGATTTTCGCAGCGCCGGAAAATTGCCGCGCAACCGTCAAGACACGGCTAACCATGCCGCCCGGTTTCAGGACGCCGATTTGCGCCCGCGCCGCCAATCCGCCTATAGAAGCCGAAATCATCCAACTTCGAGGGTTATCCATGGACGCGCTTTACATGATCATCAGCTTCATCGTCGTCATGGCGTTGCTGAACATCGCGACGTCCGGCCGCATCGACTGATCCGGACCGGTTCCGCCTCCCTTCGCTGATGATTGTCGAATTCCTCCTCATCCTTCTCGGGCTCGCCGTGCTTCTGGTCGGCGGCGACCTCCTGGTGCGCGGCGCGGTCGGCGCCGCTACGGCGATGGGCGTTCCGCCGCTGCTGGTCAGCTTGACGATCATCGCTTTCGGCACGTCGGCGCCGGAACTCGTCGTTTCAGTCACCTCGATTCTTGAGCATCAGCCCGGGATCGCGCTCGGCAACATCATCGGATCGAACATCGCGAACGTTTTGCTCGTTCTCGGCCTTCCCGCCCTCATCTATCCGATGTCGGCGCATGTGAAGGGGCTGAGACGACACGCGGTCGCCATGCTTTTCGCAACCGGAGCGTTTTCATTCGTCGCCTACGCGCAGGGCGCGCTCGATCGCCATTCCGGCGGCGCGCTCTTCGCCGGCATTATCGCCTATGTGATCTTTCTGGGCGTGATGGCTCGGTCGACGCGCGGACGGGACCCCGTCATTGATGAAGTCGCCGAATATTCGGAGGGCGGAACGGCCAATGCCGGCGCGGCCGCTCTCTATATAATCGCGGGCCTGATCGGCCTGCCAATCGGCGCGCATCTGCTGGTTGAAAACGGTTCCACAATCGCGGCGGAACTCGGCGTGCGCGCCGAAATCATCGGCCTCACGATCGTCGCTTTCGGCACCTCCCTACCGGAGCTGGCGACGGTTGTCGCCGCAGCGTTTCACAAGAAATCGGACGTCGCGATCGGCAATGTCGTCGGCTCCAACATTTTCAATATCCTGGCGGTCGGCGGCGCCGCCGGGCTCGCCGGCGGCGGCCCTTTCAGCGACGAGTCGCTGCGCCTCGACATTCCGTTGATGATTGTCGCAACGGCCCTTTTGAGCGTCTTCATTCTGGGGCGGCGCGATATCGGCCGGATCGCGGGATTGGCCTTCGTCGCGGCTTACGCCGGCTTCATCGCCGTTCTTGCGGCGCAGGCGCTCTGACCATGACCAGAACCGTTCTCGTCACCGGCGGCTCCAAGCGGATCGGCGCGGCGATTACCTCCCGTCTCGCGAAGGAAGGCTGGCGCGTCGCCATCCATTACCACCACCATCCGGTTGACGCGCGCGAGCTCGCGCGGGCGATCGGCGGGGACGCCGTCATTCTGCAGGGCGATTTGTCGGACCCCGCCGCCGCTGAACGGCTGCCGGCGGAAGCGGCCGCGCTTCTCGGCGCGCCGCTCGACGCCGTCGTCAACAATGCATCCGTTTTCGAATTCAATCGAGCGAACGATTTCAGCGTCGAAGATTTCCGGCGGGACGAGACGATCAACCTGCTGTCGCCGGCGCTTATCGCGCGAGCATTCGCGAAGTCCGTGCCGGCCGGCCGGACAGGCGCGGTCGTCAACATTCTCGACCAGAAGCTCTGGAACCTCAACGCTGACTTTTTCACTTACACAATTTCAAAGATCGGCCTCGAGGGCGCGACCCGCCTTCTCGCCAGGGCCCTGGCGCCGGCCGTTCGGGTCAATGCGGTTGCGCCAGGCCTTACTCTGCCGAGTGGCGCACAAACGGAAGAGGACTTCAGGGCGGTCGCTGGCAAGTACAACTTGATGAAGCGGCCGATCGACATCGCCGAGGTCGCTGGCGCGGTTTCGTTCCTGCTCAACAATTCCGCCGTCACCGGACAGACGATCATTGCAGACAACGGCCAGCACATGGTCGCGTCCGACCAGGACGTCATGTTTTCGACCAGAGGTCATGCGTGAACCGCCCGCTCCTGAATTCCAGTCATTATTACATCGTCCTCGACCGGTACCGGCTCGACGTCTCGATCGGCATTCATGATTTCGAACGAGCCAAGCCGCAGCCGGTCACGGTGTCCCTCGCCGTCGCCTTCGAGCGCAGGCCGCACTACACGGACAAGATCGTGGAAGTCATAGACTATGACTTTCTGCGGACCGAAATCGCGAAGCTCGTCCACGACCGC
>CALKYG010000294.1 GCA_938003575.1 uncultured Alphaproteobacteria bacterium | reverse complement strand
GGCGCGCGCGTTTCAAAATCCGATCCGCGAGTCGACCTTCTCGGCGATGTCGATGAACTGAATTCATGGATCGGAGTCGTCCTGGCGTCGGCGCCGGGCGACGAGGTCCGCAAGACTCTTGAACTCGCGCAGCATGATCTTTTCGATTGCGGCGGCGCCTTGTGCTTTCCGTCGGCGACGGTGCTGACCGGGCGTCATGTCGAACGGATCGACGCGGCGGCGGTCGCCTTGAACGCCGGCCTGCCGCCGCTCAGGGAATTCATTCTCCCGGGCGGCGCGCCGCTGATCGCCGAGCTGCATGTCGCGCGGACGGTGTGCCGGCGCGTCGAACGCCGCGCCGTATCGTTTTTTTCGCACGACCCCAAGGGCGAACACGCGATCGCCTATCTGAACCGCCTGTCGGATTTCCTGTTCATTGCGGCGCGCTACGAGGCGCGGCGTCTTGGCGTTCGGGAAACGCTGTGGGAAAAATCAAAAAGCGTCGGCGCCTAGCCGTCCGCCGCCGGAAATTCCGATAGCCTCAAATCGGCCCTCGTCACGCCGAAGACCCGCTCGAGGACTTCTTCCGACACCATCGTTTCGGCGGCGCCGTCGGCGACGATGCGCGCTTCGGCCAAGACAATGACGCGGGTGCAGAAATGTCGGGCGGCGGCGAGATCATGCAGCGCCGCGACGACGAGCGCGCCCGCCTGCGCTCTGGCGCGCAGGATTTTCATGATTGAAAGAGCGTGTCTGAGGTCGAGCGCCGCGGTCGGTTCGTCCGCAATGAGGACCGGCGTTCCGGCGGCCAGCGCCCTGGCGAGATGGATGCGCGCCTGTTCGCCGCCGGACAAGGTCGATGCGACGCGGGATCGAAACGATTCGCAGTCCGCGGCGGCGAGCGCGGCGTCGACGGCGGCCCGGTCCGCCGGACCCAGCCGTCTCCCCGTCCCATAGGCGAAGCGGCCGAGACTGACGACCGCTTCCGCCGTCATCGACCAGTGGACCTCGCGCAACTGCGGAAGGTAGGCGACGGTCTTCGCCCGCTCGCGCGGCGGCGTCTTTGCGACCGGCGCGCCGTCGATGAAAACGGACCGGGAAGCCTGCTCTTCGACGCCGGCCAGCGCGCGAAGGAGCGTTGATTTTCCGGCGCCGTTCGGTCCGACGACGCCGATGAATTCGCCGTCCGCCGCCTCGAAGCCGACATCGTCGAGAAGCGTCGCGCCGTCCCGAACGACCGTCAGGCTCTTGACCGTCACTCTCGTCATCGCACGATCCTTTGCGTTCGTGCGGCGATCCAGATGAAGGCGGGAGCGCCGATGAGCGCCGCGGCGACCCCGAGCTTCAATTCCTGATCGAACGGAAGAAGCCGGATGCAAAGGTCGGCGAGCGACAGCAGGGCGCCGCCGATCAGGGCGGCGGGGATGATTGCGCGTCCGGGATCATGGGCGACGAACGGGCGCGCCAGATGCGGCGCGACGACGCCGACGAAACCGATCGCGCCGGCAAGCGCCACCGACCCGCCCGTCATCAACGCGGCGCCGGCGATGGCAAGCGCCCGTGTCCGTGGAATGTCGGCGCCCAATGTCGCCGCCGTTTCCTCGCCGAGCGACAACGCCGTCAGCCCGGGCGCGGCGAGCATGATCGCGATCATGCCGGCCGCAATGAACGGCGCCGTGAGCGCAAGATCGGCGAAACTCCTGTTCGTGACGGCGCCGAACAGCCAGTTGACGAGATCTGAAAGAATGAACGGGTTCGGCGCCAAATTCATCACGAGCGCGATCAAGGCGCCCGCGAGCGACGAAAGGCCGACGCCCGCGAGGATCAGTCGCGTCGGGGAAAGCCGGCCGGCGCCGGCGGCGTAAAGAAGCGCCGTCGCAAGGAGGGCGAACAGGATCGCCGCCATCGGCGTCGCCGAGGACGCCGCGGCCGAAAGATTGAAATAAATGGCGATGACGGCGCCGAGGGCCGCGCTCGCCGACACGCCGAGCACGCCGGGATCGGCGAGCGGGTTCCGCAACAGCCCCTGCATCGCGGCGCCCGATGCGCCGAGCGCCGCGCCCGCCGTCCACGCCGCCAGCGCGCGCGGCAGGCGGATCTCGCGGACGATCACGCCGGCGGAATCGGCGGAGAAAAGCCCGCGCATCGCCTCTCCGGCGGAAAGGTCCGCCGGTCCGATGAGGCAGGCGCCGAGAATCGACGCGACGGCGACCCCGGCGACCGGGACCATGCGCATGATGTCATTGCGCTGCATGGTCGGCCGCCTTTCTGATTGTTTCCGCCGCATCCAGCGAAAAGAAACCGGGGCAGGCGAGGGTGTCGGCCGCAAGCTCGACATGCGGCGCCTGTTCGATCGCCCTGCGGATTGCGGGATGGCGCGTCGCGGACCAGTGATCAATGCGCTCGCTGTTCGCCGAAAAAAATCCGGTCACGATGAATTGCGGCGGATCGTCGATCAGCGTTTCCGCGGACAGCGGCGGCCAATCGGTCAATCCATTCTTCGCGGCGATGTTCTGAACGCCCGCGGCGTTGAAGATCGCGTCAATGATGGTGCCTGCGCCGGCGGTGACGCCGCCGGGCGTCACGTACAACGCCTCAACGCCTGTCGGTCCTTTCGCCTTGAGAGCGGCAACGCGTTTGTCGATCTCGCCGGCGAGCCTTTCGCCGCGTTCGATCTGGCCGAGGGCGCGCGCCGCAACGCGCACATTCTCTTTGATTGCGCTGACATCCGCCGCATAGCCGAGCGTGACGACGCGAACGCCGAGCCGTTCGATCCGTTTTGCGTCGCCGCCCCAGGTGCGCAAAACGAGACCGGCGTTCGACGCATGGATTTCTTCCGCTCCGGCGCGGGCCTGCGGCAGGCCGTGCGACGCCTCGCGCAGATAGGAGAAGTCCTTTTCAGCGTCGACGGAAAGCGCTGCGATCTGGTCCCGGTCTGCAAGCGCCAGCACAAGCTGATCGGCGCAATAATCCGCCGAAAAGACGCGAACCGCGCCCGCGAATGCGATGAGGGCGCCAAGGCTCACAAGCTCACCCTGACGCCGGCGAAGGCGGAAACGCCGAGTTCGCCATATCCCGATACGTCCTCGTAGTCGGCGTCGAACAGATTCTCGATGCGGCCATACGCCTCCAGCGTATCGCTGAGCGCATAGGAGGCGCGCAAATCGACTTTGACGAACGGATCGTTGCCTGCGGGGACGTCTGTTTCACGGCCGTTAAAGGTCGCGGCGGCGGCGAGATCAAGCCGCTTCGTCGGCGCGGCGCTGATCGTCGCCGTTCCGCTATGTCTTGGCGTGCGCAATATCCGCGCGCCGGAGACAGCGTCCCTTGCGTCGATGAAGGAATAGACAAGGCGCGCCGAAATCGAGGCGCCGAGCGCCGCTTCCGTCTCGACCTCGACGCCCTCGCTCTTCACGCGGTCGATGTTGAAATAGCCGGCGCCGGCGAAATCAAAATCGATCTGATCCCTGACGCGCTGGCGGAAATAGGTCGCGCGGAAAGTCGCGCCGCCGGTTGAAAAATCATGCTCGATTCCGGCGTCGAAACCGTTGGCGCGCTCGGGACGCAGGTTCGGATTCGGAACGACGCCGAACTGATCGAAATGAAGCTCGAAAAGCGTCGGCGCGCGAAAACCCTGGCCCCAGCCCGCGCGCAGGCGCGTCGCCGAACCGCCGCCGTCATTCGCCGTCCAGACGGCGGCGATCCGCGATGTTGTCGCGCCCCTGAACGCCGTGAACTCGTCCCGCCTTGCGCCGGCCGACAGCGTTACGCGGCGGACCGGATTCGCTTCGATGAACGCGAATACGGCGGCGGACGAAACATGATCGTCGACGCCGGATGTCCTTGCGGCGGCTCTTTCGAATTCAGCCCCGCCGGCGACGCGAAAGTTGTCGGAAAAGCGGTAGGCGCCCCAGTAATGCGCGGTCTGCCGCCGGCCCCTTGCTGAAAACGTCTCGACTCCATTGTCGGCGTTCGAGCGTTCGACGCCGCTCGCCGACACCGTAAGAACGCCTTCATAGGCGCCGCCGGCGCGATGGTCGATTTTCGCCGCCAATGCGTATTCAGTCGTATCCTCAGTCTCCGCCGTATCGGCGAAGGTGAAGGTCGGCGGCGGAAAGCCGTCAAGATCGGCGTGAGAATCGGCGATCCGCGCCGTCAACGAAATCCTTGAGCCGCCGCCAAGCGGCGCCCCGGCCGAGATCGAGGCTGACAACGATCTGTACCCGTCATTTTCAGAACCGGCGGATGCGCGCGATATTCCGTCTGTCCGCACGCCGGAGACCGTTCCGCGCAAATGAGAAGCGCCGCTTGCTGCAAAGGCGGTGGCGCCGCCGCGAAAGACGGCGCGCGAGCCGCCCTCCGCATAGGCTGAGAGCGTCCGTCCCTGCTCCTTCGTTTTGACGTAAATCACGCCGCCGATCGCATCGGCGCCCCAGATCAGGCTTTGCGGACCGCGCAGAACTTCGATCCGTTCGACATCGGCGACGTCGAGATTGGCGAAATTGTAACCGCCCTGCGGCGCCGACGCGTCGTTCATGGCGACGCCGTCGATGACGACAAGGGTTTGCCCGTTCGAGCCGCCGCGGATGCGCGCGCCGGCGAATCCGCCATAGCCGCCGTTGCGTGCGACAGCGACGCCGGGGGCCAGTTTCAACGCATCGGATACGAATGAAAACTGACCGGCTTCGATGTCGTCCGCCGAGATGACGGTGACGCTCGAGCCGACCGAGGAGACCGGCTGGTCGCGAAGGCCGTAGGCGACGACACGGTCGCGCGGCGCCGGGTTGATGAGAACGAGATCGCTTTGCGCGGATCCGTCAGGGTCTTCCGGCTGGGCGAGCGCCGCCGACGGCTCGAAGACCGCGGCGAGGATGGGCGCGATGAATGCGGCGACACACGCCGCGCGAATGCGAAAACAAGCCATGGCGACTCCCTTCTGTTTCAAGGATGTCGCCGCGACGGGTTCCCGCATTCCCCGGCTGGTCCCGGCCGCGAAAAGGACGACGTCGACGGCAGGTCTCCTGGCTCAGCGGGTCGACGCGCCGTATTCCCCAGCCTTCCCGGAAACTCGCTCCAGTGGCCGATTTGGGGGGCGCTCGCCGCTTACAGTTGCGGGCACAGCCGCGGATTCTGACCGCGTTCCCTATTCTCCCTCCATGCGGAGGGCACCGTCGGGTGTGACACTAGGTGTGTCCGATCGTCCTTGCAACGCTGAAATGCCAGAAGGCATGGGATAGGCCCCATCGCCGGACCGTCGCCGATGCGGCCTGGGGCCGGAACGTCTTGCCGAAACAGGCCGCTGAAGGCGATGCGCCAAAGCAACAACCCGGCGCGAACTCGCCAAAGGCGGGTCGATTGGTTAAATTGCACTGTAAATATGAAGCCGAATTGGCTAGTAAAAAATCGAAAGCTTGCCACGCACCCCGCGCGGCCGGATCGACTGTTTCACCTGAGGAGGGGACTTCATGAAGCTTAAAACCGCCCTTTTCGCCGCCGCCGCGACTCTTGCACTCGCACCGGCCGCGCATGCCTATCAAGGCGTCTACGGCGCGATCGGCGCCGGCCTTAACTACATCCAGCCGGATCAGGATGTAGAATCGTTCGGCGCGCTCGTTTTCGACAGCGAAGCCGACTACAAGAAAGGTATCGGCGTCTATGCGGCGCTCGGCTATGATACGGGCGGTCTTCGCACGGAACTCGAATTCGCGTACCGCCAGAATGATTCGCGTCACTTCGCCGGCGACGGTCTCGGCTTTTCGGGTTGGCCGGTTCTCGACGGCGACATGACCGTCAAGTCGGTCATGTTCAACGTGATCAAGGACTTCAAATCGAGCGGCTCCGTCACGCCCTATATCGGCCTCGGTTTCGGCGGCGCGGTGTTCTCCGCTGATTATCTCGGCGCGAATTTCGGCGCCGGCTCGCTCGCGATCGACGACAATTCGACCACAGTCGCGGGACAAGCGATCGCCGGTCTTGCGGTCGATCTCGCCGAAGGGCTCGTGCTCGACCTTTCATACCGTTATTTCGCGGCTCTTCGCGGACCGAAATTCGACGGCCTGTTGAATGCGGCGCCGATCACGATCAGCAACGACTACGACACGCACAGCATCTTCGCGGGCCTTCGCTGGAACTTCGGCGCCGCGGCGCCGGCGGCGCCGCAATACAAGGACTGCTGGGACGGTTCGAGCGTTCCGGTTGCTGCGGACTGCCCGCCGCAGCCGCTTGAAGAGCAGGCGGCGAATCTCGATCCGCTGAGCCTCATCGTCTATTTCGACTATGACAAGTCGAACCTGACGCCTGAAGCGGCGAACCTCATTCGCGAAGCGTCTGCGCGCGCGCTCCAGAACGACATCACCGCGGTGGTTGTCGCCGGTCACACGGACCGCTCGGGCGGCTCGGCCTACAACCAGGCGCTCTCCGAGCGCCGCGCGGCCGTCGTTCGCGACGCGCTGATCGCCAACGGCGTTCCGGCCGACAAGGTCCGCGTCGAATCCTTCGGCGAAGACCGCCCGGCCAAACCGACGGAAGACGGCGTGCGCGAGCCGCTGAACCGCCGTTCGGAAGTCGTCATCAGCTTCCAGTAAGCTGGACGGGATTATTGCTGAAACCGGCGCAGCGAAAGCTGCGCCGGTTTTGTTTTGCAGTTCGTTTGGGGATTTGACGAACCGTCGGCGGCCGTCAGCGCCCGTAAATCCGCCAGAAGGCCTTAATGCCGGCGGCGATCTGATCGTCGATCGCTTTTTTCAGGTCTGCCGGCCGGGCGCCGAGAAGCATTTCGGTATAGAGCGGCTCCGATATCAGCGCCCCGAGCTGATAGATCGCCGTTTCGACATCCTCGATGACGAATCCTTCGCGTTTGGCGATCCGCTCAAGAGCCGGCGCGAAACTCGCCGCCATATAGGCGGGACCATGCGCGAGATAAGTCTGTCCGAGCGACGGGTTCCGGCCCGCCTCGAATGCAGCGATCCGTCGCAGCGCCAGCGCTTCCGGCTCAAGCACGCCGTTGAGGAAAGTGTGCGCCATTTCGTTGACAAAGGCTTCGGCGGGCATGCTCGCCTCAATGGCGGCGATATCGACGGGCAGGATCTGACGGCAGGTGTCTTCAATCGCTGCGGCGAAAAGCTCTTCCTTCGACCGGAAGCGATTATAGACGGTGCGCTTTGAAACGCCCGCGGCAAGGGCGATCTGATCCATGCTTGCGCCGTCATATCCATGGGCGAGGAAGGTCGCGCGCGCCGCGGCGATGATCGCAGCCTCCTTGGCGTCGCGCTCCGGAGACGACGCCTTCGCCATCGAAATCAACACGAGTATGCCGCCCTCTTGCAATCTTCCGGTTGCAGAATACGACGCCGGGCCCGCAAGTTACAAGGCGAGCGCCGGTTTCGTTCATGTTTCGTTAACCTCGCCGGCCGGACTGTCCCGCCCATGGCGAAGGCGCGTGTTTACAGAAGATCAGCCGGGGCGCGCTCGAACGGCGCCGCGAATCGGCCGCGCCCGCGCCGCGGCCGGGCGCGCGGACGCAAGGCGCGGCGGCGGCTGGGCGCGCGCATCGTCCGCCATTTTGCGGAAGCGGGATTTTTTCTGTTCGCCGCGGCGATCGCGCTGGCGGCGGTCGTCGTTCATTTCACGCGCGATCTGCCCGATACGGACGGTCTGTGGCGCGAAAATGCGAGGCCGCGGCTGACGCTCATCGCCGCCGACGGATCGCCGATCATGATGCACGGGCAGAGCTTCGGCGCGCCGGTGCGGCTGTCAGATCTGCCGCCCCATGTTCCGCGCGCGGTGCTGGCGGTCGAGGACCGCAATTTCTATCATCATGTGGGCGTCAATCCGCTCGCCGTTGCGCGAGCGTTGATCGTCAATGTGAAGGAGGGCGAAGTCCGGCAGGGCGGTTCGACGCTCACCCAGCAACTCGCGAAAAATCTCTTTCTGTCTTCAGACCGCACCTACAAGAGAAAAGTGCAGGAGTTTTTTCTCGCGCTGTGGCTCGAACACCGGTTCACAAAGGACGAGATCCTGACGCTTTATCTCAATCGCGTCTACTTCGGCGCCGGGGCCTATGGAATCGACGCCGCGAGCCATCGCTATTTCGGCAAGCCGGCGTCGCGCCTTTCACTTCCTGAATCGGCGATACTGGCCGGACTGCTTAAAGCGCCGTCGCACTACGCGCCCGATAAAAATCCGGTCGACGCCGGCCAGCGGGCGCGTCTTGTCGTCGATTCGATGCTCGACGCCGGGTTCATCACGCGGGAACAGGCGGAACGCGCCTACCGGTCCGAGATCAGGATCGGCGCGTCCCAGTTTTCAGGCGCGCCCTATTTCGTCGATTATGCAATCGCGGAAGCCAAAAAGCTGGCCGCAGGCGTTGACGGCGATCTCACCATTCGCACCACGTATGATCCGGCGCTTCAGGATGCGCTCGAAACGGGTTTGTCCGCGGGTGCGGCGCTATCGAGACTCGATCCGGAAATTGAAATCGCCGCGGTGTTGCTCGACGGCGAGGGCGCGGTGCGCGCGATGGCCGGCGGGCGCGATTACCGGCTTTCGCAATTCAACCGCGCAACGCACGCGCATCGTCAGCCGGGCTCCGCATTCAAGCCGTTTGTGTTTCTCGCCGCCCTGGAAATGGGCGC
>CALKYG010000293.1 GCA_938003575.1 uncultured Alphaproteobacteria bacterium | reverse complement strand
TCGCATCCGCAAGGATTGCCTTCACCGCGGCAGGATAATCAGGATTGATCGACGGCGGGAACGGACAGGCCAGCGTCGATGCGAAGCAGCCCGAATGCTCATGCGCCTCAATCAGCGCGTCAATGTGATCTGGGTCGATCTCGGGCTCGTCACCCTGAATATTGACAATGATGTCCGCATCGATTGAGGCGGCAGCCTCGGCGACGCGCTCCGACCCCGACTGGTGATGCGCGCCGGTCATAAGGGCGGCGGCCCCGAAACTGCGGGCCGCGTCGAGAATTTCCTCTGAATCGGCGGCGATGACGACCTCACCGGCAAGACGTGCGCGCCGCGCCTGTTCATAAGTCCGCTGAAGAACTGACTTTCCGCAGAGGTCGAGCAGCAGCTTGCGCGCAAGCCGCGTCGACTGAAGGCGCGCCGGGATCACGATCGCGGTCTTCATGCGGATTTCAACCTCGCAAATGCGTTTTCGATCAGAATCGCGACCGGGAAGCCCGCAAGCGCGCCGCTGAAATTCGCGGCGGCGTCAGCGAGTTCGGGCATGCGCACGCCGCCAAGACCCTGCAGGCGCTCTAGGATGACGCCGTAAAAAGCGAGCGCCGCGATCGTCAGCCACCGTCGTCCGGCGATCGTCAGATGCGCAAAAGCGCCGGCGCCTGAAAGGGCGGCGTAGGCGAGAAAATGCGCGACTTTATCGCCGAGGCGCTCGTCATGGAAAAGCACCGTTGCGAGAAATCGGGCAATCGCGATGCCAGGTTCAGTGTTGTCGAGATCCGGCGTCAGCGTCTGCCAGGTGACGAAAAGGAACAGCAGCGCAAACGCGACGCGCCAGAAAAAGACACCGTTCATGCAGCCGGCTCACGCGTGACGGACGCCAGCCGCCGCTCCCATTCGATAGCCGTTTTAACGATGAAGTCGATCTCATCATAACGCGGCCGCCAGTCGAGCTCGGTGCGGATTGCGGCGGTGTCAGCGATCAGCTGAGCGGGATCGCCGCGGCGTCGAGGGCCGATCTCGTAAGGAAGTTTGCGTCCGGTGACCCTCTCAAATGCGTCAATAACTTCAAACACCGAATAACCGCGCCCATAGCCGACATTCATGATTTCGGAAGAGCCGCCGCGCCGCAACCGGGACAAGGCGGCAAGGTGCGCATCGGCAAGATCGGACACATGCACATAGTCGCGGATCGCCGTCCCGTCGGGTGTCGGATAATCCGCGCCGTAAACCTGCAGTTTTTCAAGGCGAGCCCCTACCGCGATCTGCGCCGCGACGCGGACAAGGTGCGTCGGCTTGCCGATTTGCCCCGCCCGACACTTCGGATCGGCGCCGGCGACATTGAAATAACGCAGGATCGCATACGAAAATCCGTGAGCTTTCGCCGCGTCCTCCACGATGCGCTCGCTCATCGCCATTGACGCGCCGTAGGGTGAAATTGAATGAATTTCCGACGCCTCGTTCACCGGCGACTGGTCCGGCGCGCCATAGACCGCCGCCGTCGATGAAAAGATAAATCGCTCAATATCGCATGCGACGCAGGCTTCAAGAAGCGCCACTGTCTTTGCGGTATTGTTCCAGTAATAATGCAGCGGTTTTTGCAGGGATTCCGGCACGAGAATCGATCCCGCGAAATGAATCACCTCCTTCACTCCATAGTCGCGCATCAGCCGGATGACGAATTCCCGATCGCCGACGTCAGCGACGAAAAGCCTGTTGGGGTCGGGCGTCAGCCACCTTGCCCCCATCGAAAGATCGTCGAGCGCGACGGCGTCTTCGCGCGCTTCTTCGA
This sequence comes from uncultured Alphaproteobacteria bacterium, assembly GCA_938003575.1. Classification (GTDB taxonomy): domain Bacteria; phylum Pseudomonadota; class Alphaproteobacteria; order Caulobacterales; family Parvularculaceae; genus Amphiplicatus. The sequence goes on along the minus strand of CALKYG010000293.1, from coordinate 6,823 downwards.
GCGCCAGCAGCATATGCGCGCCGATATAGCCGGCGCCGCCAGTGACAAGGACGGTCATTCCGCGTCATCCTCCTGTCATGGTCGCAGCAGCCCCGAGCCGCGATATCCGCTCGCCGTTAACCCAAAACATTGCGCCGCGACTATTATAGGCTGAAATGGACATTATATAGAACTGATGCTCGGTAAACTTTTCGCGGGAAAGACGCGCGCCGCCGCCGTCCCTGACGGCGAACGGCTCTACGCCGTGGGCGACATCCACGGGTGCGACGGGCTGCTTGAGGAGCTGTTGACGCTCATTGAACAGGATTCAGCGGGGGCAAACAGGCGTCTCATCTTTCTCGGCGACTATGTCGACCGCGGCGCCGGATCAAAGGCCGTAATCGACCGCCTGCTGGCTGTGAAGGCGAACCAGCCGGACGCCGTGTTCCTGAAAGGAAACCACGAACAGGCGATGCTTGATTTCATGAAAGATCCGGACCGCAACGAGGAATGGCTGCATTGGGGCGGCGACAAGACCCTCGAAAGTTACGGGGTCAGGGATATCTGGAAAAAGGACCCCGGCCGTCTTGCGGCGGAGTTGAATGAGCGGCTGCCCCGCAAGCACAGCGAATTCCTCGCCGCGCTTGAATTGTGGATGGTCGCGGGCGATTACGCCTTCGTTCATGCCGGCTTCAAGCCCGGAGTCGCGCTCGCGGATCAAAAGGAACAGGATTGCCTCTGGATCCGCGGCGAGTTTCACAACGCCGACAGCGACATGCGGCCGGAACAAGTCGTCGTGCACGGCCACCACCCGGTACGCAAGCCGTTGGACGCAGGGTGGCGCATTGACATCGATACCGGCGCCGTCTGGTCGGACGCGCTTACCGCCGTCGTTCTGGAAGGAACGTCGCGGCGCTTCATTTCTACTGGACGTTTTTAGGCGCTCTTGCGCGACGAGTCAGCGACGAGGCGCAACCCGCCTGCCGCACTGAGGATGGCTCTCAGGCTCTCCGATCCGCCCGCTCCGTCGGCGCCGGAAAGCGACTTGCCGAACTCCGCGGCGTAATTTCCGGCGTGGACGATGTGCGGATGCGGCGTTGCGAAAATGATTTTCGCGCCGCGCAGGACCGGATCGCGCCAGCGCTCCAACACCTCGCGTTTCAGCGCCGCAGGCGCAATTAGATAGTCGGGTTCGATCGCGCGCGACTCGGTTTCCTGAATGATCGACGGCCCGCCGGTTACGAGGCGCGCCCCTTCAGCGATGTCCTCAAATCCAATGACGGCCTCGATTGCTTTCGAATGCTTGCCCGCCCATGCATAGAGCATGGTTGCGCCGGCGTCGGCGCCGAAAATATGCGCCCTTTCGTCATTGGCGATCGCTCTCGCCATCAGCTCGCTGAAAGCGCGGCGCGCGAGGTCAGCGCGGTTCTCGAACGCCTGGTACGGCGCCCGGGTGCGCAGCGAAAGGGCGTTTTCCTCATCCCATAATTGCGCCAGGCGCTCGAACCACGGGTCGAAGTCATAGTCTGACGATTCTGCGTGGGTGATGAAAAGACGGATCGAGCCGCCGTCCTTATCCGTCAACGTTCCGCGAAAGATCTTCAGTTCGCAATCACGCAGAATTCTTTCCAGAACGCTGACTGAGTAGACGGCGTTCACGCCGGCGGCGAACGCGTCAGCGGCGGTGCGCGTCAATGTCATTGGGGCGTAAAGAGTCTCTACCGCGAAGACGCCGTCATCTGTCAGCAGCGATTTCACACGCGCGAAGAACGCTCTGGGCTCGTTGATCTCCTCAAGCACGGACGCCGCGGTGATGAGATCAAATTTCTTGCCGGCAATCGCGCGGTCGAGATCGGCGGATGGAAACGCCGCCTTCGCCGACCATGCCCAGTCGCCGATCTGATCGACATCATCGGACGGATCGATCCCGTACCGGTCAACCCAGCGAGGATAAAACGAGAGCAGCGTTCCGTCGGAACATCCGATGTCGAGCGCCGCGCAGTCGCGCCCGGAAATGAGTTCGAGCCCTTCCGTCGCCAGAGATCTAAGGCTTGACCGCACGGTGCGAAAGACGGCGGCGGGCGCGATGCGCTTTCTGGGCGTTTCGTTCGCAAATGCGTTCTGGAGAAGGCCGCACGCATGAATGTCTTTCGAAGGATCGCAAAGGACGAATTCGACCGCTTCGCTTTTCTGCCGGCCCAGAATTCCCCTGCGTGCGGGTTCTGCGCCCATCGCTTCCAGCGTGAATGCTGGAGACAGAGCCGCCGATCCGCACGCCCGGCATTGAGTGATGCGCTTCACGGTCCCGTCGCTCCTCGAAATTCCTCTGATCTCGACGGAACGACACTCTCAGTTCAGGGTAAATTCGCCGTAAAGAATTGTAACGCGGCGGCGCAAGCTTTCGGCAATCAACCTTAATGCGCGTAAGGAATCACGAGTACGCTTTCCAGATCAGCATGACGGCCGTCGCAAGCAGGGTCAGCATCGTAAGAAGCGTGCCGACAAATCTCCCTTGCGGCCACACGCCAAGGCCGAGCCCCATCAGGTGAGAAATCCGTGCGAACAGGAAAACGCCGCCCAGCGCATGAATCCACACGGCGCCGAGCCCGAGGCTGGCGAGAACGAACAGCCCGAGCAGCGCCGCCGGCGCATATTCCGTATAATTGCCCTGCGTGCGGATCGCCCTCACCATGGTTTCGTTTCCGCCGTCGCCGAGATTTGTCTTGGTCTTTATGCGCGCAGCGCCGACGCGCCCGCTCACATACATCAGGAAAAGCGCATTAAGGCCGATCCACAAGGCGGCGGCTTCTATCGGTGTCATTGGGAGGCTCCAGAAAGGATTATACAGAAAGGCGCGCAATCAGTTTGCGCATGAACGCCGCACCTTCCGCAAGCTGATCCATCGACACATATTCGTCCGGTTGGTGCGCCTGGTCAATTGACCCAGGTCCGCAAATAACGGTTGAGAACCCGGCCTGCTGGAACTGTCCGGCTTCGGCGCAATAGGAGACGACATCCGTCGAATTCAGCCCCGTGATCGACTTGGCGAGGTCTGCGGCGCGATTGTCGTCGGACGGTGCGAGCGGCGGCGCATCCGTCGTCTTTTCTGTTATGATGCGGCAGGAGGGCGCCTTTTTGCGCATCTCCTCTTCCACCTCGCGCGCAAAGCCTTCGAACTCATCGAGTATCGCCGCCGCGCTTTCGCCTGGAATGACCCGGCAATCCCAATTGAATACGCATTCGCCCGCCATGATGTTCACCTGCGCGCCGCCGTGAATGACGTTGGCGGTCATGGTCGAGTAAGGCGGCGTAAAGGGCGATAACGGATCGGCGGCTTTTGCGCGCGCTTCGCGCATCGCGCTGAGTTTCACGATAAGCTTTGCAGCGCCCTCGACGGCGGAGACGCCCCGGTCAGTCTGGCTAGAATGAGTGGTGAACCCCGTCACCGTCGTCCTGAATGACGCTATCCCTTTGTGCCCGTCGATCACTTTCATCATTGTTGGCTCGCCGACGATGACGGCGGACGGCGGCGGCAGCTGTTCGCGGATTTCCGAGATCATGTGCGGCGCCCCGAGAAGGCCGATCTCTTCATCGTAGGAAAGCGCGAATATGATCGGCCGCTTCAGGCCCGCCGCCGCCATCTCCGGCAGCAACGACAGCGCGATGGCCGTGAACGATTTCATGTCGCAGGTTCCGCGGCCATAGAGCTTTCCGTCCTTTTCGGTCAGCGTCCATGGATCAGTCGTCCAGGCCTGCCCATCGACCGGCACGACATCCGTGTGCCCTGAAAGAATGACGCCGCCTTCGACCTTCGGCCCGACGACGGCGTACAAATTGGCCTTGGTTCGGTCGGCGTTCCAGACGCGGAAAGGTTCCGCGCCGTATTCAAGGAGGACAGCCTCAACGTCGTCGATGAGATTGAGATTTGATTTCGACGACGTGGTGTCATGTGCGACCAGACGGCGAAGCCACTCAATCTGTTCTGCAATCCCGCTCGCTCCGGTCATGAGGTCTCCATTCGCATCCTGTGCGACTGGAGCTATCCGAGACGGCATTCAATGTCACGACGCTTCGCGCGCGAGGAAGAACGGCTCGAGACCCGACAGCCGCGTTCCGGCAGGAACAGCCGGTATCTCGCGCGGCGCGACGCCTTTCACCGCGCGGGCGAAGGCGGCGATGTGATCGGGGGTCGTGCCGCAGCAGCCGCCGACGATGTTCAAGAGGCCGGATTTCGCCCATTCCTGAAGGTGTTTCGCCATCGACGCCGGCGTTTCGTCGTACCCGCCGAAAGCGTTGGGAAGACCCGCGTTCGGGTAAGCGGACAGGGCGCAGTCTGCGACGCGCGCAAGTTCCGAGACGAAGGGGCGCATCAGGTCGGGTCCGAGCGCGCAATTGATGCCGACCGACAAGGGTTTTGCGTGTCGAACCGAATGCCAGAACGCTTCCGGCGTTTGACCGGAAAGCGTTCGTCCGGACTGATCGGTTATCGTTACAGACAGCATGAGCGGAATTTCAAAGCCGAGCTCGTCGAACAATTCCTGGACGGCGAAGATCGCGGCCTTTGCATTGAGCGTGTCAAAAATCGTCTCGATAAGGATAGTGTCGGCGCCGCCTTCGACCAGTCCCCTCGCTGCTTCTCCATATGAGGCGACGAGCGTGTCGAAATCGACATTGCGGGCGCCGGGATCATTGACGTCCGGCGAAATCGAACAGGTCCTGTTTGTCGGGCCGATCGCTCCGGCGACCCAGCGAGGACGATTGGGCGTTGACGCGGCGTCCGCTGCGGCGCGGGCAAGCCTCGCCCCTTCGACGTTCATCTCGTATGCGAGCGACTCCATCCCGTAATCGGCCTGGGCGATCGTCGTCGAGGAGAACGTATTCGTCTCGATCATATCTGCGCCGGCGGCGAGATAGGCGCGGTGCATTTCGGAGACGATTTCGGGACGTGAGAGGATCAGAAGGTCATTGTTGCCGCGAACATCCCGGGCCCATCCTGAAAACCGCTGACCGCGATAGCCGGCTTCATCCAGTTCATAGGACTGGATGAAGGTGCCGGCGGCGCCGTCAAGGACCACGATGCGCTCTTTCAGGGTTTCCTTCAGGGCGGCTATCCGAGCCTGGCGGCCAGCCATGATGTCTGATTGCTGCATGGTCGATTCCTTTTTGCGGGATCATATAAGGATATCTTTATATCTAATGCAACTGGTTTCCGCGGGCTGACGCCCCGATTGCGGTTCCCGCCGGGGCGCATCCGGGTCGCGAAGGCTCAGCATTGGCGACGACCGCCGGACCCGAAGAGCGAGCCGTCGAAAAGCCGCGCCCGCATATGAGGCGACGGCGCACGCTTTCGGCCCGCTGGCGGGCGGCGTCGGCCCGCTTTCGATTGAACGGGCGGACGCAGTGCAACACCGGTCTGATCGCCGCTCCTCCTCAGAACAATCGCGCCGCAACGTGAACGGATCGAATGGAAGACGATCGCGGATCACTATGACCTGCTCGCGCCTGACATCGCCGGGATTGCGGACAGTGCGCTCTGAGGGCGACGATAAAATCGGCGCGTTTTATCTTTGACGGATCGAGCGTCACCTTGACGTTTTCGGCGCAAGTCACGACGTGATTTCAGGCGCCGGTTTCGATCTCCGGCTGGATGGGGCGATCGCGCTTCCCCAACCTCTTTCCTAATCGTCGCGGTGAACTTTCTCCGACCGCTCGTGGCGTTCCTGCGCCTCTAGCGACAGCGTCGCAATCGGACGCGCCTCGAGACGGCGAATGCCGATCGGCTCGCCCGTCTCTTCGCAATAGCCGTATTCGCCTGTCTCAATGCGGCGCAGCGCCGCGTCGATCTTGGAGATCAGCTTGCGCTGACGGTCGCGGGTTCTAAGTTCTATCGCCTTGTCCGTCTCGCTCGAGGCGCGGTCGGCGATGTCGGGAAGATGCAGGCTTTCTTCCTGAAGCTGCTCAAGCGTGCACTTGCTTTCCTTCAGGATTTCATTCTTCCACTCTATCAGTTTCCGCCGGAAATATTCCCTCTGGCGGTCATTCATGAACGGCTCCGACTCTGTCGGCCGGTAATCCGCAAGATCAATGTCGGACGATTTTCTCTTCTTCGAAACCACAGACGCACCCGCCTTTTTCGCTCCCAAAATCCGTCCTCCCCTCCTGTTCGGGCGCGGCCTGTATAGTCGCGCCGGGGACCCGCCTCAAGACGCAAAAGGAGCGCCCCGAAAACGCCGCCGGGACCTCATAATCTGAATGTCTTTGAAATCGGTTTAGACGCGAAAAAGGCCTATTTTCGGGCCAGTTTTGCAAGCTCGACTTTGGCGCGCAGGGCGATCTCCGCATAGATTGCGGCGATCCTCTCGTCAGGATCATAGAGCTTCGCATTTGCAGCATCGGCGAGGGCGACGAGATCGGACCGGCCGATTCGTCCTTCAATGAGGCCGTCCCGGATCCGCTCGAGCAATAACAATGCGCGTTCCGCCATCGCCCGGTTCCTGCCTCGGCTGCCCCCGTCGCTTTGCAGCGCGATCAGCGCGCCGAGCGAGGACGCCGATGCAATCTCGGCGGCGTGCGACGCCGTCGTCGCCGCCGAGGCGCCGTCGACCTTGAACGATCCGGCGGATGCGGCCCGCGTGCTCGAAACGCCGCCTGCCCGCCGCGGGCCGCCCGATCCGCCGGACCCCGAAACCTTGATCATCCTTGCACCAACTAATCCAGCCGCGCCGAGAATGCGCCTGTGCGCATAAAGGTTTCGTTAACAGGGAAATTTTTTCCCGGCATCTTGTTCCCCCCGCGCGCTGACGCCGCACGGCGCCGATGCCGGCGCCTGAACCTATCGTATTGA
>CALKYG010000292.1 GCA_938003575.1 uncultured Alphaproteobacteria bacterium | reverse complement strand
GCCGGTTGACGGGCGCTCTCCCCGACGAAATCAGCGGAGTCATCGAAGCCGCATTTCGCCAAATGCGATCGCGGCGGCAAGCGCATCGATAATCTCACGCCGCTCTTCTGCGTCCCCGGACATTCCGTCAATCTCCGTGAACTGAAGATCGGCCATGCGCCAAGGACCGTCGAGCAGTCGGACGTCATTGAGACAGACCCCGGCGACGGCGAGAGCGCCGGATCTTTCGACCTCTTCGCTCCCTGGCGGGAGGCTCCATCGGAACGCCCGGCCTCAAGGCTGCGACTGCGGCCCGGCCGGTTAGGCCGCCCTCGCGCAGGACATCGCGAAGCGATCGTCCGCGAGCGATAAAATGGCGGAGAGGGTGGGATTCGAACCCACGGTACGGTTGCCCGTACTCCGGTTTTCGAGACCGGCCCATTCGGCCACTCTGGCACCTCTCCGGGAATGCGGGCTTCTATCGGCGGCGCGCACTTTGGGCAAGCCTTGGGCTGGCGGCGTCACGCCGAACCATGGCGGGAGATAATCGCGCGTCCGTTTTCAGTTTCAACAAGCGACCATCCCGCGCCGGGCGCCGCGGCAAGGCGCGCGGCGAGATAGGGAAGCGCCTCGCCGAGCGCTGCGGCGAGCCCGTAGGGCGGGTTGATGAAAAAGAGCCCGCTGCCGGTCAGTTTGTCCTCCGTGTCCGCAGCGACGCGAAGCGTCACCGTCAACGTCTTCGCGACGCCGAGTTCCGCCACGGCGGCGTCGAACCGCCGATAGCCCTCTTCGTCCTTGACCGGCCGCCAGATCATGAAAACGCCGCTCGCCCAGCGGGAAACGCCGTCCCTGACCGCCTGCGCGAGGCGCTCATATTCGCCGGGTTTTTCAAAGGGCGGATCAATGAGGACGAGCCCGCGGCGCTCCGCCGGCGGCAGGAAGGCGCGGACGGCTTGATAGCCGTCGCGGTCATAGATGCGAATGCGCGGATCGCATTCCAGCGCCGTTTCGAGGGCCGCCCGTTCATCCGGGTGGAGCTCGCAGAACTTCGCACTGTCCCCGGCCCTCAGGGCGCCGAGAATGACCGCGGGAGAACCCGGATACCATCGAAGGCCCCCGAACGGGTTCTGGCGGCGGATCGCATCAAGATACGGCGCGAGCGGCGCCGGCGCCGCGCCGTCGCCGAAAATACGGGAAATTCCGGCGAGGTGCTCGCCGGAGCGGGCCGCCGCGTCGCTTTGAAGGTCATAGAGCCCCCGCCCCGCATGGGTGTCGAGAACCATGTACGGCTTGTCCTTGGCGCCGAGCCGGTCGAGGACGAGAGCCAGAGCCGCGTGTTTCAGGACATCGCAATGATTGCCGGCGTGAAAGGCGTGGCGGTAATTCATATTCCGCCCATAGCCCCAGCCGGCGGCTTTTGAAATCAGGCTGCTTGACCTTCACCGACCCTCGGGCTAGGGAGCCGCCTCCCACAAGAACCGGGCGACAGAAACCGGGGTCAAAAAGGACGCTCGCGCAGGAAGCGCGGACAGGAGTCGAACATGTACGCAGTCGTCAAGACTGGCGGTAAGCAGTACCGCGTCGCCAAGGATGATGTCCTGAAAATCGAACGCCTTCCCGGCGAAGAAGGCGACATCATCACGCTTGATGAGGTTCTGATGGTCGGCAACGGCGCCGCGATCACCGTCGGCGCGCCGCTCGTCGCCGGCGCATCGGTCGCCGCCGAGATTGTCGAACAGGGACGCGGCCCGAAGATCGTCATCTTCAAGAAGCGGCGCCGCCAGAATTACCGCCGCAAGAAAGGCCACCGTCAGCTTCTGACCGTCGTGAAGATCACTGACATTCTGACCGACGGCGCGAAGCCCTCGGCGAAGAAAGCCGCCGCGAAAAAGCCGGCCGCAAAAAAAGAAGCGGCGCCTGCGGCGGAGTTTCATGACGACGTGTCGCTGATCGGCGGCGTCGGACCCAAGCTCAAGGAAAAGCTCGCGGGCTACGGCGTCACGTCGCTGAAGCAGCTCGCGGCGATGTCGCAGGCGGACCTTGCGAAAATGGACGAAGCGCTCGAACTCCACGGCCGCGCCACGCGCGACGAATGGGTCGAACAGGCGAAGGAACTCGTCGCCGGCAAGCCGCCGCGCGCGAAATCCGATCGCGCTCGCTCGGATGAAGAATAGGATAAAGGAGACGGATCATGGCGCATAAAAAGGCAGGCGGTTCGTCGAAGAACGGCCGCGATTCAGAATCAAAGCGCTTGGGCGTGAAAAAGTTCGGCGGCGAGACGGTCGTTCCGGGCAACATCATCGTTCGCCAGCGCGGCACGAAATATCACGCCGGCCCCAATGTCGGCATGGGCCGGGATCACACGCTCTACGCGCTGTCGGGCGGCCGCGTTCAGTTCGCCGTCAAGGCGAAGGGACGCCAGTTCGTTTCGGTGGCCGCCGAAGAATAAGCATCGCTTGCAATCGCAAGATGAAAAGGCCGGGCTGAACCCCGGCCTTTTTCATTCGTCCGGAATCGTCTTGCGGCGTTCGGCTTCTTCGAGATCGCGCCTCAGTTTTTCGACATCCTTGTCATCGACAAGCGGATCGTTTCGCTTGGTCCAAGACGGATCGGCGATCGGGCGCGTCAGTTCCGGACGCGCGGCGCCGGCCGGTTCGGGGGCGAGACCCGCGCTTCCAAGGTCCTGGCCCTTGCGGAAATCTTCAAGATCCTGTTCGCGCCGGCGCTGTTCGATCTGTCTTGCGATCTCCGGCCCGAAGGTGACGGAATCGTCTGAGAAATCGCCATGCCTGTTCCGGTCCTTGAGGACGGCCGCCGCCTTGGAGAAATCCTCGCCCGACGAACCGGGGCGCCACCCCGACCGGATTTCCGGGCGCCCGGCGCATTCGGCGATCTTTTCCTTGTCGCTGAATTCCTCCGGGCAATAGATTGCGACGACCCCGGACGTACCGGGATTTGATGACGCGTCGCCCTTGGGCAGCTCGACGGCGGGCAGCGTAAAGCGGCGCCCCGCAAAAACCGGCTCCTCGTCGAACATGTCATCGCCCGCGGACGGCTTCGCCGAAGGATCAGCGCGGCTGTCGGCGACCGGCGTCTGTTCGCGCTGATCTTCTTCTCCGGTTGCGACTTCGCCCGCCCCTTCTTTCTTCTCTTCCTCGTCTTCCTCGGCGCCCGCATCCTGTTCCGCCGCGGACTGCCTTGACTGAGGTTCGACCGACACAAGCGGCTGTTCGCTTTCAGCCGGCGACTGGTCGCCGTCGACGGCAATTTCTCCGGGCCTCGGCTCGGCGAGGGTCAGCTCTGAATCCTTCGGCGCCGTGTCAGGAACAAAGGGCGCGTTTTCGATTTCAGACGGGCGCGCAAAGGCGGGCTCAGGCGTCAGGTCAATCACCGTTTCCGGTTCAGGTTCGGGTTCGGGTTCCGGTTCCGGCTCTTTCGGCGGCTCGGGCGTCGGCTCCGGTTCCGGCTCCGGGACAATTTCCGGTTCCTCCACCGGCTCGGGCTCCGGCTCCGGCGCAATCTCAGGATCGCGCAGATCAACGGTTGGAAGGTTTGTCGGCAGATCGACATAGACGATGGAGATCGAGCTCGCCGGCTTGTTGGGAACGAAAATCGTCACGCGTCCGTAAATCGCCAGCACCGCCAGCATCGCCGCATTGAGAATGAGGGCGCCGGCGATCGCATGGGCGCGGCGGCGGCTCGGAGTCTTCGCCGCGCGCTCGATGAATTTCACCCTCGCACGGTCGAGCGAGCGAAGCGACTTGCGGACGGATTTGGGCGCGCGCGCCGACAGGCGCCGGCGCCGCGGCGGATAGGGCAGCCTCAACTGGCGTATATCCGCCAGGCTCGCATCGGCCCCCCGCTCCACGCCTGTCAGCGTCGGCTTCATCGCGTCGTTCTCGGTGTCTGTCGGCATTGATCCGGTCCGGCGTGACGCCTAAACGCTTTCGGCTGAAGGGAGAAGTCGAAGGTGAAAGTTCTGCTGGTCGGCGGCGGCGGTCGCGAACATGCGCTTGGATGGAAAATCGCCCAAAGCCCGCTCCTCACCCGTCTTTATCTAGCGCCGGGAAATCCGGGTCTCAATGTTCTTGGCGAACCTCTCGGGATCAGCGCTGACGATATCGGCGGAATTGTGGAGGCCGCCAGATCACGAAACGTCGATCTGGTCGTCGTCGGACCGGAAGCGGCGCTCGCGTCGGGGCTCGCCGATCGGCTTGCCGACTATTCCATACCCTGCTTCGGGCCCGGCGCCGCGGCGGCGGAACTCGAATCCTCCAAAGGTTTCATGAAGGAAGTCGCGACCGCGGCCGGCGCGCCGACAGCGGCGTTCGCCCGGTTCCGCGAACCCGGTCCGGCGAAAGCCTTCGTCAGAACCCGCAAGGCGCCCTTCGTCGTCAAGGCGGACGGGCTCGCCGCCGGAAAAGGCGTCATCATCGCCGAAACGCTGAAAGAAGCGGATGAGGCGGTTGAAGGCCTCCTTGGCGGCGCGCTCGGCGAGGCGGGCCGCGAAATCGTCATTGAAGATCATCTCGACGGCGAAGAGGCGAGCTTTTTCGTCGTCGCCGACGGCGAAACCGCGCTGCCGCTCATCGCCGTTCAGGATCACAAACGCGCCTTTGACGGCGACAGGGGACCGAACACCGGCGGCATGGGCGCCTATGCGCCCGCGCCGGCGTTTACGGATAAGGTCTGTACACAGACTATGGAGACGATCATACGGCCGGTAATCGCTGAAATGTCGCGTCGCGGCCGGCCGTTCAAGGGCGTGCTGTTCGCAGGGCTGATGCTGTGCGCCGATGGTCCGAAGCTGATCGAGTTCAATGTCAGGTTCGGCGATCCTGAATGTCAGGTTATGATGCGCCTGATGAAGTCTGACATCCTGCCCGTGCTTCATGCTGCAGCGACCGGCAGGCTGAAGTCACAGACGGTTGAATGGTCGAGTGAAGCCTGCGCGCTCGTCGTGCTTGCGGCGAAGGGGTATCCCGGCGCTTATTCGAAAGGTTCGGTCGTCAGAGGCGTTGACGACGCTTCGCGCGTTGAGGGCGTCGTCGTTTTTCATGCAGGCACGGCCGAAAGGAACGGCGACATCGTCGCAGCGGGCGGGCGCGTCCTCAATGTCACGGCATGCGGGCGAACGATCCGCGATGCGGTGGAGCGCGCCTATGAAGGCGTCGAACGGATCGACTGGCCGGACGGGTTTTACCGCCGCGACATCGGCTGGCGCGCGCTGAAGGATCTCATATGAAACCGGTCGCATCGTGGCGCCGCCAGGCGAAGGAGCTAATCGTCGGCGGCCGGCGTTTCGCATACTGGACTGCGAATGAGCGCGACGAGGCGAAGCCGTGGCTGCTGCTCATTCACGGCTATCCGACATCGTCATGGGACTGGAATTTCGTCTGGGACGATCTCGCCGCGCATTTCCGGCTGGCCGCGATCGACATGCTTGGGTTCGGACTTTCGGACAAGCCAAAGGATGTCGCCTATTCCATAATCGACCAGGCCGACCTGCAGGAGGCGCTGCTCGAACATCTGGGCGCCGGCGAGGCGCACCTGCTGGCGCATGATTACGGCGACACGGTCGCGCAGGAGCTTCTCGCGCGGCAAGAGGAAAAATCGCTCAGCTTTTCGATCAGATCAATCGTGTTCCTGAACGGCGGGCTTTTCCCCGAGCAGCACCGCGCACGCCCGATCCAGAAGCTCGGCCTGACGCCGATCGGATTTCTAATCGGTCTGATGATGACGCGGCGCCGACTGCGCAAGACATTCGATGAAATCTTCGGCAAGGAGACGCGAGCCTCCGATGCGGAGATCGACGCGCATTGGGAGCTCATCCGCGAAAACGGCGGCGCGCAGATCCTGCACAAACTGCTGCAATACATTCCCGAACGCCGGCGAAACCGCGAGCGATGGGTCGGCGCGCTGCAATCGACCAGAACGCCGATGCGTCTCATCGACGGCGGCGCCGATCCCGTGTCGGGAGAGCATCTGTTCCGCCATTACCAGGCTCTTGTTCCCGCCGCCGACGCGAAGCTTCTGGACGGGATCGGTCATTACCCGCAGACGGAGGCGCCCGGGGAGGTCGTCAGGCTGTTTCTTGAATTTCACTCAGCCAACAGGACCATTGCGCAAAAGGCTTGAGCCCGGCGCGAATGCTGACAATTATGGGCGGAGACGCCCGAGGGAGCGCAGCGAATGACTGATAAACCCGACTTCTCGGGCGTGACCGAAACTCCTGAACGCCTGAAGTTCGATGAGGCGGCGCTCGCCGCGTACATGGCCGCGAATGTTCAGGGGTTCAAAGGTCCGCTTTCGGTCCAGAAGTTCAAGGGCGGACAATCCAACCCGACCTACCTGCTGACGACGCCGGCCAGGAAATACGTGCTCCGCCGAAAGCCTCCCGGCAAGCTCCTTCCGTCAGCGCATGCCGTCGATCGCGAATACAGGGTGATGACCGCGCTTGGCGCTCAAGGGTTCCCGGCGCCGAAAACCCACGCCCTGTGCGAAGACGATTCCGTTATCGGAACCGCTTTCTTCATCATGGACTTCGTCGAGGGGAGAATTTTCTGGGACGCCAGCCTTCCTGAATGCGATCCGCAGGAACGGCGCGCGCTGTATTTTGAACTGGTCGATGTCATCGCCCGGCTGCATCAGATCGATTATGTCGCCGCCGGGCTTGAAAGCTACGGCAAGCCCGGAAATTACTTCGAGCGCCAGATCGATCGGTGGTCGAAACAGTACAAGGCGGCGGAGACGTCGAACATCGACGCCATGAACCGCCTGATCGACTGGCTGCCGAAGTCCATTCCCGCGGGCGAAGCGGTTTCGATCGTTCATGGCGATTATCGTTTCGACAATGTGATCATTGACGCCAAAGAACCCAAGGTTCGCGCCGTGCTCGATTGGGAATTGTCGACGCTCGGTCATCCGCTCGCCGACTTCACCTATTTCCTGATGGTCTGGCACTTCCCGCCGACGATCAGGGGCGGGCTCGCGGGCCTTGATCTCGATGAGCTGGGCATTCCGTCCCTCGAAGACGCTGTTGCGCGGTATTGTGAGAAGACGGGCAGAACGACGGTCGCCGATTTCGACTATTGCCTTTCGTATAACATGTTCCGTCTCGCCTCGATCGCGCAGGGCGTCTATGCGCGCGCTCTTCAGGGCAATGCGTCGTCGCCGGAAGGGATGAAAATGGGCGAATCCGTCGCGCCGCTGGCGGAAATGGCCTGGGCCTATGCGACAAAAGCAGGCGCAGCCTGACGAGCGATTGAGGCCTGCGCGACGCTCCGCGATCCGCCGACGCGGCGCAATGGATATGGCGTCCGGCGGCGCAACCCTTTATCCAGAACGGACGGTTCGACACCGGCGCAAGAGGTCTGCATGAGATTGTTGGTTACCGGCGGAGCGGGATTCATCGGTTCCGCCGTCATTCGCAAAGCGCTCGACGAAGGCGCCGAAATCGTCAATTTCGACAAGCTGACCTATGCGGCGAACCTCGAAAATCTCGCCGGCTACGACGGCCGCAAGGAATACGCCTTCGTCAAGGGCGACATCTGCGATGCGGCGGCGGTCCGGTCGGCGCTCGATCGGCATCAGCCGGACGCGATCATGCACCTCGCGGCTGAAAGCCATGTCGACAGGTCGATCGACGGTCCGGGCGCCTTCATCGAGACGAACATCGCCGGGACTTTTGCGCTGCTTCAGGAAGCGCGCCGTTATTTCGACCGTCTTCCCGGATCAAGGAAGGAACGCTTTCGTTTTCATCATGTATCGACCGATGAGGTGTACGGAACGCTCGGCGAGACCGGGCTTTTCACGGAGGAAACGCCTTATCGTCCCAACTCGCCCTACTCCGCGTCAAAAGCGTCGTCCGATTTCCTGGTCCGCGCGTGGCGCGAGACGTTCGGCCTGCCTGTCGTCACGAGCAATTGTTCAAACAATTACGGTCCGTTTCAGTTTCCCGAAAAGCTCATCCCTGTTGCGGTCATCGCCGCGCT
>CALKYG010000291.1 GCA_938003575.1 uncultured Alphaproteobacteria bacterium | reverse complement strand
CGGCGATCCCGAATGCCAGACGCTGATGCGGCGGATGAAGAGCGATCTGGCGCCCGTACTGCTGCTGGCGGCGCAAGGGCAATTGGCCGGCGCGCCGAAAATCGTCTGGGACGAGAAGCCGGCGGTGACAGTCGTCTATGCGGCGCAGGGCTATCCGGATGAGCCATTGAAGGGCTCGGTTATCCGCGGGCTCATGCAAGCCAACGCGGTCGAGGATGTCGTCGTCTTCCACGCCGGCACGCGCGTCGATTCCGACGGCCTGCTTCGCGCGGACGGCGGACGCGTGCTGAACGTCACAGCGACGGGCGCAACGCTCAAGGACGCCGTCGCCAACGCCTATGCCGCCGTCGCCAAAATCGACTGGCCCGGCGGCTTCTGCCGCCGCGACATCGCCTGGCGGGCGCTGAGCTAGCGTCATCGAGAGCCGCTTCCCCTTGTCGTCATTCCGGGGCAATGCGAAGCATTGAACCCGGAACCCGGGGCCAACCGGATCTTCCCTGACTCCTGGTTTCCGGATCGCGCTTCGCGCGTCCGAATGACGAGTGTGATAGATGACTGAACCGGCTGAAGACCCGCATGCCAACTTCAAAGGCGTGAAGCCCGTCGAGGAGCGCCATCGCCTCGACGAAGCGTCCCTCGACGTGTGGCTTAAGGCGAATGTCGAAGGCTATGCCGGGCCGCTCACAATCAATCAGTTCAAAGGCGGGCAGTCGAACCCGACCTATCAACTTGTCACGCCATCGCGGAAATACGTGCTGCGCAAGAAGCCGGGCGGGAAGCTGCTGCCTTCGGCGCATGCCGTCGACCGCGAGTTCCGCGTCATCTCGGCGCTTTATCCCACCGGTTTTCCGGTCGCGCGCCCTTACGCGCTTTGCACCGACGACAGCGTCCTCGGCGCCATGTTCTACGTCATGGAAATGGTCGAGGGACGAGTGCTGTGGAACGGCGCGCTGCCGGAAATGACGAAGGAAGACCGCCGCGCCACCTATCTCGACAAGATCGGCACGCTCGCCAAGCTGCACAACACCGATCATGAAAAAATCGGGCTCGGCGATTACGGCAAGCCGGGCAATTATTTCGGCCGCCAGATCGACCGCTGGTCGAAACAGTACAAATTGAGCGAGACCGAAACCATCGACGAGATGAACCGGCTTAT
>CALKYG010000290.1 GCA_938003575.1 uncultured Alphaproteobacteria bacterium | reverse complement strand
GCCG
Source organism: uncultured Alphaproteobacteria bacterium (assembly GCA_938003575.1). Taxonomy (GTDB): domain Bacteria; phylum Pseudomonadota; class Alphaproteobacteria; order Caulobacterales; family Parvularculaceae; genus Amphiplicatus. Next base: position 3,308 of record CALKYG010000290.1, on the reverse strand, counting down.
CACGCCCAGGTCTCGAACAGCGCCTTCTTCGCATAGCTCGCCCTTACGCTGTCGCGGTCCGCCCATTTCGCTCGGCGCCCGCGCGCGCCGCGAACGAGCGGCATCCGCGCCGTCACGAGCGGCCACAGCGGGGTCAGCGCTAATAGTTGAATGAGCCTCGTCGTCGCGACCGGTTCGATCAGCCTTACCGCCGCGGCTTTGCCGATTGACGCGGACGCAATCATCGCCGATGCGGCGCCAAGACTGTGCCCGGAAAACGTCCATTCGCCGGAAATCGAAAAATCAGCCGACGCCTTTGCAACGAACTCGCAGATGTCGGACGCGAAAACCCGCCAGCTTCTATGCGCGTGGGGATCCGCTTGCAATTCGCTCGCGCCGAAACCACGCAGATCGACCGCAAAAACGTCGTAATGGGAGCCGAGCGCTTCAAACATCTGGCGATAGGCGGAAGCGCAAAATCCGTTAGCATGCGCGAAAAGCATGGGAGGCGCGCCTTCCCGTCCGAAGCGCAATGCCGCTATCCTGCCGTCGGAGACCGGAACAAGAATTCGGCGCCGATCGTGCGGCTTGACCAATATCGACATGACGATCGATTACCTGCCGCTCGCGCCTACGGCCAGCCGGTAAAGAGCGACAAGATGAAGCGCGTCTTCGGCGGCGCGGTGCCTTCGCGGCGCGAGGCGGTCGGCCCCTGCAATCAACTCCGCTTTATGCTCTGCCGCGGATGCCGGCATCAGCGATGAAAAGTCCTTTAACTTGATCGTCGGACGGCGGCCCGCGGCGTCGAACAGCCTCATCAACCAGAAAGCGTCCCAGTCCGGCGCGTCCGAATAAACGATGCATCCTGACAACTCACGAACAAGGCGTTCACAAGCGACCGAAGCGTTTACGCCGAGATCACTCAGCATTTTCGGCGTGATGCCGTGCAGCCGTTCCGCGCGGGGATCCCAATCGTCCATCGACCATTCCGGCGCCGGACTGATCAGAAAGGACTCTCCGGTTCCGTCCTCGAACGCCCAGCCAACCTCAATCGGCCAAGTCTTCGCGCCAAGGCCCGACGCTTCGAAATCAATAAAAGCAAGGCGCGGCGGCGCCGGACCGGTCGATGTCAGAGCGCCACTCCCCCAAGCATTCAGCTGCGCCGACGGTAAACACCCGTCGCCGGATCTTTTTCGAAGTCAATGACGCGCTCGCCGCTCTTGCGGGCGCCGCGAAACTCTTCAATAGCCGCGCGCAGCTCATCTGATTTGCGGCGCGCGAACTGATAAATTGCGACACCCGCGCCGACGGCGAGAAGCCCCGCCACGATTCCAGAAGTCGGCCCCATTTCCGTCCTTTTCAAAAAGCACCGTGCGCCGACGGCTGCGTCCGAAGATACCTCCCAAGCGGCCGGGTGCGCAATCGTCTGCTTTCCACGAAAACGCGCCGCGGCCTCGGCTCGCCGCGTTCATTGGGAAATTCGTCATTCGGAATAAGGTCAAATGTCCGCGACTGCTGGAAAAGGCGACGATTTGGCCGCAACCACGCGCCTTGACCGAAGCAATCGCCAAGCCCAATCTCTGGCGGATTTCGATGGGATAAGGCTAAGGGCGTGGATCTCGCACTATCTGCCTCGGCGACGGCCGCGTACGCGTCTACGGATGACGGCGCGCGCAGCTTTGCGTCAGCCGTTTCAGACCTGCGCGCGCTCTGTGTCGACGAGCTCGGGCTGGTGAATAAGACGATTCTCGCCGCGCTGAGGTCGCAATGTCCCATGATCGGCGACATTGCGAGCCACCTCGTGAACGCCGGCGGCAAGCGGCTGAGGCCGATCCTGACCCTTTCGGCGGCGAGAATTTTCTCTTATCACGGCGAAGATCAGATCAAGCTCGCGGCGGCGGTAGAGCTGATCCACGGCGCGACGCTTCTGCATGACGATGTCGTGGACGCCTCGGCGCTGCGGCGTGGGGAAGAGACGGCGAACGTTATCTGGGGAAACAAGGAAAGCGTGCTCGTCGGCGATTTCCTGTTCTCCCAGGCTTTCGAACTCATGGTCTCGGCAGGTAGCCTCAGGGTGCTGCAAATTCTGTCGCGTGCGTCCGCGGTCATTGCCGAGGGCGAAGTCCTACAGCTTCAGACGCAGAAGAACCTTGAAGCGACTTTCGACATGTATCTCGCTGTTGTCGAATCGAAGACGGCGGCGCTGTTCGCGGCGGCGGCTCAGTCGGGCGCCGTCATCGCCGGCGCCGATCAGCGCGGCGAGGAGGCCTTGCGCTCCTTCGGGCGAAATCTTGGCGTCGCCTATCAACTGGTCGACGACGCCCTCGACTATTCCGGCTGGGAAAAATCTCTCGGCAAAAGCGTCGGCGATGATTTCCGCGAGGGCAAAATGACCTTGCCCGTCGTCTACGCGCTCGATCGAGCGAGCCCCGCGGATCGCGATTTTTGGCGGCGCACGATTGCGGAGGGCGTCCAGCGTCCGGACGATTTCGATCATGCGCGCCGCATCATTGTCTCCACCCGTGCGCTCGAAGATACGTTTGCCTGCGCCCGCCGCTACGCGGCGCGGGCGGTTGAGGACCTGGGCCGCGCGCCACAGAATGAATATACAGCCGCGCTCGCAAACCTTGCGCGTTATTCAGCGGCGCGAATCTCCTGATTTTTTTCAATCGCAGGTTAAGCCGCAACCGTCACTCAGCGGCGGCGGGAACCGCCTTTTCCGGTTCCGGTTTTTCAACTTTCGCCGCGTGAGCGGCGGGCGCAAGCAAGTCCGCAGCGGCTGCGCGCCGGTAGACCTCAAGACCAAGACAGACGTAAATTGCCGCTAGCGCGAAAGCTGCCGCGTATTGAGCTGTTGGCGAAATACCGTTGACCGCCATTGCAACGGCTGATGAGAGGGCAACCAGCGTCAGGTAAATTATCGTCACCGACTGGTGCGACAGACCGAGGCGAACAAGCAGTTGATAAACATGTTCGTTATGCCCGTTCAGAAGGTTGCATCCTCGACGCGCGCGGTGGATGAGCGTGAACGTAACATCGACAATAAAGGGCAGAAAAGCGATCGGAATGAACATGCGCGACAACGCGCTGTCGCCGTTTCCAGACAAAACCGCGAACGCTGCAATCATGAAGCCTGCAAACTGGCTCCCGCCGTCGCCCATAAAAAGTCGTCCGTCGGGAAAGTTGAGGGGCAGGAAGCCGAACATTGCGGCAGCGAGGAAAATGGCCGGGGCGCAAACCGGATTTCCGACATAGGCGGCCGCCACGCCGAGCGCGGACAGGACGAACAGGCCGCATGCGCCGGCGATGCCGTTGACGCCATCCATGAA
>CALKYG010000289.1 GCA_938003575.1 uncultured Alphaproteobacteria bacterium | reverse complement strand
CTCCCTCGATTATGGCGGGGGCGGCATTACGGCGGGACGGTTCATTTCAACACTCAGAAAGCCCGCCGGGCTTGTCCGGGTCCTCAGCGCCGCGAACCTGATCGATTCGAAAGAGGCCGAGGCCGCCGAAGCAGCACTGGCCATGCTCGCCGTCGCCTCCGGCGGCTCGATCACAGCACCCATCGAAATCAGCAACGGCGACATCCGGCTCGGCGGAATGGTGATTGCGCGCCTTGGAGAGCGGAGTCAGCCGTAAAGAGCCGCGCCGACGACCGGGCCGCGCGTGCGGTCCTCGACGATGCGCGCGAATTCATCGACGTAAATCGCACCCTCGGCCGTTTTCTGGACGAGCACAATCCGGCGGTCGGTTTCGTCGCGAATTCGACGCACGAAACCCAAAATTGAAAGCGCGTCGAGCGCGCGGCTGATCGCCGGCTTGGGGACATTGAGATCGCGCGAAAGGCCGCGCACGGTGTGCGGACCAGGATGGAGATAAACCGTCAGCAGAATCGCCCATTGACGCATTGACAGATCCGGCCCGTCGCCTCGCACGGCGTCCGCCAGCACGTCTCTCCATGTCGCCAATATCGCCGGTGCAGCCATAGTCGCTCGGTCGCAGCCCCATTCCCGCAGGCCGGACCCCGGCCAATTCGCGAAGAACACTGCAACCGTTCGATGGGCTTGGGCAAGGGCGCCTTATCCGAACGATGTGACCTTCAGCGATTCAAACAGGCCGCGAATCGCCTGCGCCTCGCCGCCGACGGGCCGTCCGGGCGCCGCCTTGGCGCGCCATGCGTAAATATCGAAATGCGCCCAGACGGCCGCATCCGGCGCAAAGCGCTTCAGGAACAGCGCCGCCGTCACCGAACCCGCGAACGACCCGCTGGCTGAATTGTTGATATCCGCTATCGGCGACGACAGCATCGAAGCGTAAGGCTTCCAGAGCGGCATTCTCCAGACCGGGTCATTCACCGCCCTCGCGCTCGCGAGCACCGCATCGACGAACTTTTCGTCATCGCAATAGAAGGGCGGCAGTTCAGGCCCCAGAGCCACGCGCGCCGCGCCGGTCAATGTCGCGAGCGTGATCATGCATTGCGGCCGGTCTTCGGCGCCGAGGGACATGGCGTCGGCGAGCACCAGCCGTCCTTCAGCGTCGGTATTGCCGATCTCGACTGTCAAACCCATGCGGCTCGTCAGAATGTCGCCGGGGCGAAACGCATTCCCGGATATCGCGTTCTCAACCGCCGGAATAAGAACGCGCAGCCGATAATCAAGGCGCGCGTCCATGATCAACCGTGCAAGTCCGAGCGCATTCGCCGCGCCGCCCATGTCTTTTTTCATGAGCGACATGCCGTCGGCGCCCTTGATGTCGAGACCGCCTGAATCGAAGCAGACGCCTTTTCCGACGATTGTCAGTTTAGGGGCGTCTGCGCGTCCCCAATTGATGTCGATCAGTCGCGGCGCCGTCGAGGACGCCCGCCCGACCGCGTGAATCATGTTGAACCCGCCGGCCAGCAAATCGTCTCCGGCGATCACGGAGATCGTTCCGCGATAGTCCGCCGCCAGCTTGCGGGCCTCAGCTTCAAGCGCATCGGGCAGCATGTCGCCGGCCGGCGTATTGACGAGATCCCGAACGAGTTCGACGGTTCCAGCGATTCGCTTCGCCCCTGTCAAATCGACGCCTTCGGGCGCTATAAGACGCGCCGACGGCCTCCTGCCCTTTTTGTACCGGTCGAAACGATAGCCGCCGAGCGCCCACGCGAGCAGCGAGTTCTCATCAGCCCCCGTTGCAAGACTATAGTCGCCTTCGCCCAATTTTTCGGAGGCGGCCGCGATTGCGAAGGGATCGCTTGCGTCGCCGACGCCGACGAGCACCCCCTCCGCGGCCGCCAGAACGGCGCCGACCTCTCCTGAAAAATTGTTGTGCTTCGCAAGAACCTGCAGCGCCTGCGGCGTGCGCTCCAGATCGTCTGAACTCTCACGCACTGGAAAGACCTTCGCGGCGCGCGCTGCGCGAGTCGGGTCGTACTCGATCAAAAGATCCGCAATCATGAAACGCTCCGTTAATTGGCGCGACGTCGGGTTAGCGCGTTCTTTGCGCTCAGAGTTAAGCCTTTATTGAAGAGATTTCGCAATGATCCTGCCGATTATCCGAAGTTTTGAGGAACTTTTCATGGCCGTACGAATCCTTGCGATGCAATCGTCCGCCGCGCGATGCGCGAGCGTCGCTCTTTGCGCCGTCCTTATGTCGGCCTGCGCCTCAAGCGGCAAGAACCTTCACGCCGACGGCACAAGCGTCGATTACAAAAAGGAAATCGGCGTATTCACCGACCCGGGCGCGCAGGGCGGCGACATGGATCCCGTCGCGGCGGCCGCCTATTGGGGTTCGCGCTATGACCGCAATCCGAAGGATTTGGAAGCCGCGATCGCCTATTCGGCGGCGCTCCGCAAGATCAGCTCCAACGACGAAGCGGTCAAGGTGATGACGCGCGTCGCCAACGCCAACCCCGAGCATCCGGGCGCCAATCTTGAGGCCGGCAAAACCCTCGTCGAGGCGGGCCGCGCATTTGAAGCCGTTCGCTATCTTGAAAAGGCGACTGAGCTCGCGCCGCAAGACTGGCGCACATTCTCCGCCTATGGGGTCGCGCTCGATCAGATCGGCGAACACAAGCTCGCCCGGACGAAATACGACATGGCGCTCGTGTTCGCGCCGGAGAGCCCGATGATCATGAACAACAAAGGCCTCTCATTCGCCCTTGACGGCGATCTGAGCCAGGCGAAAGCGATTCTCCGCGCCGCCGCCGCGGCCCGCGGCGCCGACGCGCGGATCCGCCAGAACCTCGCGCTCGTCCTCGCCATGAAGGGGGAGATGCGCGAAGCCGAAAGGCTGGCGCGTTCCGATCTTCCGCCGCAGATCGCGGATCAGAATATAGATTATTTCCGTTCCCTGATGAATCAGCCGGCGTACTGGCAGGAGCTGGCGGCGGACAATGTCGAAAGCCCGTCTTTCGACGCCAAGCCGGTCGCCGCAACGGCGGAACCGTCAAAGCCCGAGCCCGCGCCCCAGCTGAGAGAAGAGCAGGAGCCGAAAGAGGATAAACCCTCGCCTCCGGTCGCCCTGAAGGAAGCGGTGACGGCGCCGACCAACGCGTCAGTCGAGGCGCCTGCGCCTTTGCTCAAGGGCAACTAGGGTCCAGCGCCGGCAATCTGAAAAAAGGCCGCCCCGAAGGGGCGGCCTTTCTGCGCTGGGTCAGGCATATGCGTAAGGCCCGCCCTTTTCCAGCGCACGCTTGTAGGCGGGGCGCGCATGCAGGCGATCCACGTACTTCTTGAGATTTGCGGCAGCTTTCGATTCTTCGATCCGCTGAAGCGACGCTTCAGCCGGAAAACTCATGATGATGTCCGCCGCCGTAAACTCCCGCCCGGCGAGCCACTCATTCTTGCCGAGTTCATTGTCGAGATATTCGAACAAAGCCCTGGTCGTATGCGTGAGATAACTGTCCCTTACGCCCTGCGTCAGCTTCTTCGCGATCGGCTTGGCGAAGAAGGGCATCTTCGCCGTCTCCATGCGATTGAGCATGAGAGCGAGAACAAGCGGCGGCATGTAGGAGCCTTCCGCCGCATGGATCCAGTATTTGTAGCGCCGGTAATCTTCGGTTCCCTTCGCAGGCGAAAGGCGCCCGCCGCCGTGATTCTCGATTATGTGCTCGATGATGGCGCCTGTCTCCGCGATGACGGACCCGTTGTCTTCAATTACGGGCGACTTGCCGAGCGGATGCACTTTCAGGAGTTGCTTCGGCGCCAGATTGGTTTTCTTGTCCCGCTCATAGCGCTTGACCTCATAGGGAACGCCGAGCTCTTCGAGCAGCCACAGCACGCGCTGCGACCGCGAATTTTCGAGATGATGCACCGTGATCATCGGGCAGCCTTTCTAATAAAGCGTCGCCATGGCGTCGCGTGAGAATTCCAGCAGTTCGCTCGTCCGGCCGGTGCGCACCTTTTCCGCCCAGTCCGGATCCTGGAGCAGCGCGCGGCCGACGGCGATCAGATCGAAGTCCCCGCGCTCCATCATTTCAATGAGGCGATCCAGCGACGCCGGTCTCGACACCTCGCCGGAATAGGCCGCGGTGAAATCTCCGGATAGTCCGACGGAGCCGACTGAAATCGTCGGCTTTCCTGTGAGTTTTTTCACCCACCCGGCGACATTCAGATCCGAGCCTTCAAATGCCGGCTCCCAGAATCGACGCTGCGAGCAATGGATGATGTCGATTCCGGCGTCGACGAGCGGCGCCATCCATTTCTCAAGATCCTGAGGCGTTTCCGCCGTCCTCGCGGCGAAGTCCTGTTGTTTCCACTGGGAAATCCGGATGATAAGCGGAAAATCGGGCCCGACTCTAGTCCGTGTACGGTGGATGATTTCGCACGCCATTCGGGTCCGCCCCACCCAGTCTCCGCCCCACTTGTCGGATCGCTGATTGGTTTGGCTCCAGAAGAAGCTGTCGATCAGGTATGAATGGGCGCCGTGAAACTCGACGCAGTCAAATCCCGCTTCCTTCGTCGCAGCGGCCGCGGCTGCGAATTCTTCGATGGCGGTCTCGATTTCCGAATCCGTCATCGGGCTCCACAATGGCTTGCCCGCAACTTTCACGCCTGAAGCGGACCAGGAGGGGACGTCGGGATGTTCGGATTTCGCAGGGTTTCGATAGGGGCCTTCATGCCAGATCTGGAGGCCCATTTTGCCGCCGGCCGCCCTGACGTCGTCGGCGACCTTCTTCCAGGCCGCTTTTGCTTCCGGAACGGCGATATTCGGCACGTCCGGCGTGCCGGTCGCCGTGACGGTGTTTGGCGAGACGCCCTCTGAGAGAATGAGCCCGACCGAGGCGGCCGCCCGCCGCCGATAATATGCGGCGACGTCGGCGCCCGGGATATGGCCCGGCGAGAATGACCGCGTCATCGGAGCCATGACGATGCGGTTCTTGGTTTCGAGATTGGCGGACTTGAAGGGCGTAAACAGGAAATCGACGGAATTCGGCATTGGGTCTCCAGGCGCCTGGCTGTCGGCCGGTTCTAGCGGCATCAGGCGTCGGATGCATCTGCCGAGCGCAGCATGGCGCGGGCTGGAAAAGCCTCTATATAGGCGCCATGAAATTTCTCGATCGCGCGAAAATCTATGTGGAAAGCGGCGCGGGCGGCGCAGGCTGCCTGTCTTTCCGGCGCGAAAAATTCATCGAGTTCGGCGGTCCGAACGGCGGCGATGGAGGGCGCGGCGGCCATGTTTTCGCCGAAGCGGTGGAGAACCTCAACACGCTCATCGATTTTCGCTATCAGCAGCATTTCACGGCCCGGAACGGCCGCCCGGGCGAGGGTTCCAACCGGACCGGCGCCGATGGACCGGACTTGATCATCAAGGTTCCTGTCGGCACCCAGATCTTTGAAGAAGACGAGGAGACGCTCGTCGCGGACCTTGAGCATCCCGGCGACAAGGTGCTGCTTGCCAAGGGCGGCAACGGCGGCTTCGGCAATGCGCATTTCAAGACGGCGACGAACCGCGCGCCGACGCGCGCCAATTCCGGCCAGCCGGCCGAAAAGCGCACGCTGTGGCTGCGTCTGAAGCTGATCGCCGATTTCGGCCTTGTCGGCCTGCCGAACGCCGGCAAATCGACATTGCTTTCAGCCGTGACCGCGGCGCGCCCGAAGATCGCCGATTATCCGTTTACGACGCTTCATCCCGGCCTCGGCGTCGTCCGCCTCAACGAGGGCGAGAGCTTCGTTCTTGCGGATATTCCGGGTCTCATCGAAGGCGCGCATGAGGGCGCAGGAATCGGCGACCGGTTCCTGGGTCATGTCGAGCGCTGCGCGGCGATCGTGCATCTCGTTGACGGCACTTCAGACCATGTCGCCGAAGACTATCGCACCATTCGGGAAGAACTCGCCGCCTATGGAAACGGCCTCGACGAAAAGCGAGAAATCGTCTGTCTCAACAAGTCGGACGCGCTTGACGATGCGACGCGCAGGAAGCGGCTCGCCACGCTGTCGCGGGCCGCAGGCGCTCCCGCACGGGCTGTTTCCGGCGTTTCCGGCGCCGGACTGTCCGCGCTGATGCGCGACCTGATGAACATGAAGCTCGGCCTTGCCGCGGCTGACGCTGAAGAAGCAGACGAAGCCGGTTCGGGAGAATGGGCGCCCTGACCCGCGCTACATCAGGTAATGCGCGATAACGAGCGCGCCTATGATCGCGATCGCCGTTCCGGCCAGAACAAGCCCCATCCGCTTCTCGATCACCGGGGCGATCTGCGGGCCGAATTTCTGAAAAATCCAGGCGACGGCGAAAAACCGTGCGCCGCGCGTGATGAGGGTTGCGGCGAAAAATATCGGCAATGAAAACTGCATGGCGCCGGACACGATTGTCACGAGTTTGAACGGGATCGGCGTCAGCCCCTTCATGAAGATGAACCAGGCGCCCCACTTGGCGTAGAATGCGCGCAACGCCTCTTCCTTGCCGCCATAACCGAAGACGCTGATTATCCACTGCCCGACAGACTCAAAAAGGAAATAGCCGATCGCATAGCCGACGAGGCCGCCGGCGACCGACGCAATCGTGCAATTCAGGGCGTAGCGCGCCCATTTGGAGGGTTCGGCGGCGGCCATCGGCCCGAGCATCAGATCCGGCGGCAATGGAAAGAATGAGCTTTCCGCGAAGGAAATGGCGAAAAGCGAACGCTCCGCATGCGGGCTGCGGACGAGTTCGAGCATGCGGGATTTCCGGGCGGCGAAAATGGCGGCTGCTCCCCTTGGTCGATCGACAGACCTAATCGTGACAGATCGGCCTTGTCTTTGCGTTAACTCTGCGTTTAGAGCAAGAAGAAGCCGCAAGCGGAATGGTCGCCCCGACAAGGAGATGGAGCCGCATGATACCGCAACGGCACGATTCATCGCGGATCGGCCTGCTTGGAGGGTCTTTCAATCCCGCCCATGAAGGCCACCGGGAAATATCGCTCGCGGCCATGAGCCATTTGGGACTCGACGCAGTCTGGTGGCTGGTTACGCCCGGCAACCCCCTGAAGGCCGAGGACGGCTATGAATACGCGCCATATGAAGGGAGATTGGCGGCGGCGAGGCGCGTCGCCGACCATCCGCGCATCATCGTGTCCAACTTCGAAGACCGCAAAAGACTTCAGTACACGGTTGATACGCTGGAGGCGCTGCACGATTTATGGCCGCAGATCCATTTTGTCTGGCTGATGGGCGCCGACAGTCTCGAGAATTTCCATCGCTGGAAAGGGTGGCGGCGCATCGCCAGCCTCGTTCCGATCGCCGTCTTCAATCGCCCCGGTCATGAAAGAGCGGCTGCAGAAAGCGAGGCGGCGCGAGAGCTCGCCTTGTTTCGAACGCCGGCGGGGCGCGCTGCCGACATCGTGGATGCGGACCCGCCGGCCTGGACATTCATTGAAACGACGCGAAATCCCGCGTCGGCGACTGAAATTCGCCGCCGGCGCGCCGCAGAGAGCGGCTGACCCCCCGGGCGCCGCCGGGGGCCTCTTGCCTGATATTTAACCGCGTCAGCGGTTGGCGAAGGAACGGCCGGCGACTACATTGAACGCTGCGGGGCGGCGCCCGCGGCAAGGTGGAGACTGGTCCTGGATTCTGGAAATCGCCCGGCGGGGCGCAGCAAGCCCGCCCTGAACGTTGTTTCCCCGGCCCCCGTTGAGGCGGCTGGCGGCGTGGACGTCAATCCTGTCGTCAATCTGGACACGATCGAGGCTGCGGATCGCAGCGCGGCGATCTTGTCGTTGGTCCTCTCCGAACTCGAGGACAACAAGGCGGACGAGATTGTGACGATCAATCTTGGCGGAAAGACCGATATCGCCGACGCGATGGTCGTCGCGTCGGGCCGGTCTGCGCGGCATGTCGGCGCGATCGCGGACAAGATCGTCAAGCGGCTCAAGGATGCGGGAATGGGTCGGGCGAAAATGGAAGGCGCGCCGGCTTGCGATTGGGTTCTGATCGACGCCGAGGACGTGATCGTCCATCTGTTCCGGCCGGAAGTGCGCAAATTCTACAATCTCGAGCGCATCTGGTCCGAAACGGCGCGCGCGCCGGTCAAGGGCGACAGCTGACAGGCGGAGCATGAAAATTTCCGTCGCCGCGATTGGCCGTCTTCGCGGCGGACCGGAACTGGAGCTCATCAACGATTATTCGGACCGGATACGCGCGGCCGGCAGGGCCGTCGGAGTCACGGGGTTTCAGATCGTCGAACTGGAGGCCCCGAAGGGACTGAGCGGCCCTGAGCGGCGGCAGCGCGAATCGGCCCTGCTTGATCATTGCGCCGGCGCAACCGCCAAACGAATCGTTCTCGACGAAACGGGAAAGTCGCTCTCCAGCGAGGCGTTTGCAGGTCTCATCGGCCAATGGCGCGACAATGGCGCAAGAGAGGTCGCCTTTCTGATCGGCGGCGCGGACGGGCATGAGAAATCGCTGCTCGACTCCGCGAATATGGCGCTGGCCTTTGGCAAGGCGACGTTTCCCCATATGCTTGTCAGGGTCATGCTCGCCGAGCAAATCTACAGGGCGGTCACAATTCTCGCAGGACACCCATATCACCGCGGATGAAACGCTTGCTGGCAATAATCCTGCTTGTCTTCGCCTTCGGCGCGGGGGCGGCCGCTGGCCAATCGGCCAAGCCGGAGCGCGAACTCGAAGATATCGAGCGCCAGCTCAAGGAACGCAGAGACGAAGAATCGCGTTTGCGCGATGAAGCAAAAGAGCGTGAGAAAGAAGTCGCCGCGCTTCGGCGACGGATGATTGAAACCGCGAACGCGCTTCAGGATGCGGAGCGCCGCCTTGCGGAAATCCGCCGGGAAACCGCAAGACTTGAGAAGGAGGAACAGACGCTCAAGTCTTCATTGAAGGCGCAACAGGATTCGCTAAGCGAGGTTCTGGCGGCTCTGCAATCAATTGAACGCGCGAAACCGCCAGCCTTGCTGGTGTCGCCGGACGACGCGGCCAGGGCTGCGCGCACCGCGATGCTGCTCGCTGACGTGACGCCGCAAATCGAAGCAAAGGCGGCGCTGCTCAGGAACTCGATCGACGAACTCGAACAAGTCAAATCCTCGCTTGAGGAGGAACGCCGCAAATTTGAAAAGACGAACGAAGAAATCTCGGCGAGGAGATCGGTCCTCGCCGAATTGCTGTCCAAAAAACAGGGAGAGAGGCGCGTTGCGGAAAGACTGGCCGCCGCCGCTCAAAGCGAGACTGCGGCGCTCGCGGCCCGGGCGACGTCGCTCCGCGACATAATTGGACGTCTTGAACGGCTTGCGCGGGTCGTGGCGCCGCGGCTGAAGCCGCCGCCTCCGGACGATGGGCCGGCCGCCGTCCGGACGCCGGTCCGGCCGGCGCCCAAGCCCCAGCCTTTCTCTCCCTCGCGGTCTTTCGCGGCGGCCGTCGGGACCCTTCGACCGCCTGTTGTCGGAAACGTGATCGGCCGCTTCGGCGCCGCCAGGCCCGAAGGCGGCCGATATGACGGATTAAGATATTCCGCCGCCGACCGCGCCATCGTCACCGCGCCATTCGAGGGGCAGGTCGCTTTCGCCAGGGCCTGGAACCCGATCGGCAACCTGATCGTTCTGGACGTCGGAGGAGGCTACTATATATTGTTTATCGGCGTGGGCGCTTTCCTCGTCGAGGAGGGTCAAAGCATTAAGGCTGGCGAACCGGTGGCCGCCATGGTGGGATCCGGGGCCGTGCTTGATCTGGAGATCCGTAAAAATGGCGAGCCCGTTAACCCGTCATTGTGGCGCTCGGATAATGCTGGCGCCGACCCGGCGTCGTAGCGGCGAAAGCTGCGGATTGTAGTCTGAGGATACAGGTGTTTGGATGAAAAAGGTTCAAAATCGCAAGACTCGCGTCTCACGGCCTGCATTCTGGCGGAGCGCCGCGTCAGCGGGCGCGCTTGCGACTGCAGCGATCGGGGGCTCGCTCGTGACGGCGGCTGTGCTTGGCGCCGGGTTCGCCCGCTCGACGATTTCAGCTGATACGTTTCGCCAGCTCGACCTTTTCGGCGAAGTGTTCGAACAGGTTCACCAGAATTATGTCGAGACGCCGGAAGACTCAAAACTCATCAAGGGCGCAATCGACGGAATGTTGTCAGGACTTGATCCGCATTCCAGCTATTTGACGGCCGAAGACTTCAACAGAATGCAGGAGCAGACGCGCGGCAGCTTCGACGGCCTCGGCATCCAGGTCGTCATGGATAATGAAGGACCTGACAAAGGGTTCGTGAAAGTCATTGCGCCGATCGACAACACGCCTGCCCAGCGCGCTGGAATTACCACCAACGATCTCATCACCGAAATCGACGGCGCGCCGGTCCAGGGCATGACGATTGATGAAGCGATCGGCAAGCTGAAAGGCGCCAAGGGGACGCCGATCGAAATCACGGTCGTGCGCAACCGCGACAAGCCCGCTTTCAAGGTGAAACTGGTGCGCGATGTTGTGCGGGTGCCCGCCGTCACGCAACGGGCGGAGGGCAAT
>CALKYG010000288.1 GCA_938003575.1 uncultured Alphaproteobacteria bacterium | reverse complement strand
CGATTTCCTTCTCGTCGCCCGGCTCCTGCGCGCCGAACTGGTTGCAGGGAAAGCCGAGAATCTCCAGCCCTTTGTCCTTGTACGTCTCATAAAGCTTCTGCAGCCCTTCATATTGAGGCGTAAAGCCGCATTTCGATGCGACATTGACGATAAGCAGGGTCTTGCCCTTGTAGGCGGAAAGCTTCTCCTCGCCGCCGCCGAGGCGCGCAGCCGAAAAATCATGGACGCTCGTCATCGACTCTCTCCTGCTGCCAATCGCCGTTGCCGGCTATTGCAGCGGTTCTTATAGTCCGTTCGCGCGTGCGAAAAAAAGGAATTGTTTCTGTGAAGTTTGCCGGCACCAAGGATTATGTGGCGACCGAGGACCTCAAGGTCGCGGTCAACGCCGCCGTGACGCTCGAACGGCCCCTGCTCGTCAAGGGCGAGCCCGGCACCGGCAAGACGGTTCTCGCGCAGGAAGTCGCCAAGGCGCTCGGGGCCCCGCTGCTCGAATGGCACGTCAAATCGACGACGAAGGCGCATCAGGGGCTTTACGAATATGATGCGGTTGCGCGCCTCAGGGACGGGCAGCTCGGCGAAGAGCGCGCGCGCGACGTCCGCAATTACATCAAGCGCGGCAAGCTGTGGGAGGCGTTCACGTCGGACCGGCGGCCCGTTCTCCTGATTGACGAGATCGACAAGGCCGACATCGAGTTTCCGAACGATCTCCTTCAGGAGCTCGACCGCATGGAATTCTACGTTTACGAAACAGGAGAGACGGTGAAAGCGGCCAAGCGCCCGGTCGTCATCATCACCTCCAACAATGAAAAGGAATTGCCGGACGCATTCCTTCGCCGCTGTTTCTTTCACTATATCAAGTTTCCCGACGCGAAGACGATGGCGGAAATCGTCGAGGTGCATTTCCCCGGCATCAAGCAGCGCCTCGTCGGCGATGCGCTGAAGATGTTTTACGAAATCCGCGAGGTTCCCGGCCTGAAGAAAAAGCCGTCGACGTCGGAACTTCTCGACTGGCTCAAGCTGTTGATGTCGGAAGACGTCTCCGAGGACGTGCTGCGCGAGCGCGATCCGCGCAAGGCGATTCCGCCGCTGCACGGCGCGCTGTTGAAGAACGAACAGGATGTGCATCTCTTCGAGCGGCTGGCTTTCCTCGCCCGGAGAGAAGGGGCCTAGGCTTGCGCGCCGTCACGCACCGCATCGCCGCAAACAGCCTTTCTCATTTCGTGCGCGACGCCGGCGACGAAGCGGCGCCGGCCGCGATCCTGTTGCACGGTTTTCCGGATTCTTCCGCCGTCTGGAGCGACCTGACGCCGTTGCTGGCTGAAGGCGGCTATCGCGTCATCGCTCCCGACCTGCGCGGCTTCGGCGAGACAGACATTCCGTCCCGCCTTTCCGATTACGACATCCGGACCGGGGCTTTCGCCGACGTCATTGAGATCATGGATCGCCTCGGCGTAAAGCGCGCGCATCTTGTCGGGCATGATTTCGGCGCGCCGGTCGCGTGGATGCTCGCCGCGCAAAAGCCCGAGCGGTTTTATTCGCTCGCGGCGCTGTCGGTCGGTCATACGCGGGCGTTCCTCGCCGCCGGGCCGGAACAGAAGCGGCGGAGCTTCTATATTCTTGTTCATCAGCTGCGCGGGATCTGCGAATGGCTGTACCGCCGGGACGACTGGGCGCTGCTGCGGCGTCACTGGAACATGAAACGCCAGATCGACGAAACGATCGCGCTTCTTTCCCGTCCGGGGCGATTGACCGCCGGTCTTGACTGGTATCGCGCCAACATCCCGCTCAGGCGCATGGTGTTTCCGCCTGCGGAGGCCGAACTCGGCGAAGAGCGCGTGAGGATTCCGACGCTCGGCGTCTGGTCGAGCGAGGAGAAATACCTTGTCGAGGCGCAAATGACCGGCTCTGAAGCCTATGTCGACGCGCCCTGGACCTATGAGCGGATCGACGGCGCCGGTCATTGGCTGCAAATAGACGCGCCGGAGCGGCTTGCGGCGTTGCTCATCAGCCACTGGCGCCGCGCACAATCCGGCGCGGCGGGCTAGAGGGCTGGAGCCCGGGCCGATGATCGTCCAGACTTGGACGGCCGGCGCGGAGTATGGGACCCGCCGGCGCCGTGCGGGGATAGTGGGTGGCGTTCAAACGGAACATTCTGGCGGCGGGCGCCCTTGCCGGGGCTTTGACGTCCGCGGCCTTCGCCGCGGGTCTCCATGCGGGCGACGCGGCCGGCGCCTGTCAGGAAATTCTCAAGCGATTGGGCGGCGGCGCGCGGATAGACCTCGTTTCATCGTCAAGCGCGGCGGCGGCCGGCGGCGCGGCGCCGACGGACGCGCATCTCGCGCAGGAAGGAAAAGCGGCGGGCCTGTTCACCGGCCGCGACTTCCTCGCCGGCGGCGGCGCCGAGGCCCGTCTTTTCGACATCAGGATCGCCGGCGCGGCGACGCCTGCGCCCGACGGCTGGCGCGACGCCGGCAAGAAGATCGTTCATCGGGAAAGCGGTCTTGAATGCGCGAAAAGCGTTGCGTTCAAGGCGCAGTCCGCCGACGGCAGGAACCGCGCGATGACCCTGACGAGCGTCTCGCAATACGATCAGCGCGGCCGCGACGTCTCCTGCGCCTATTCGATCGACGGCGAAGCGTCGATCATGCTTTACGCGTCGTTTTATCCGGACATGAAAATCGAGGATCACGCGTCCGGCGCTGTTGCGGCGATCAGTCAGAACTTCAACGTGAAACGCACGCTTTCGGTCACGGTCGTCGAAATCACGCACAAGAACGAGGACGGAACGAGCGTCCGTTATCCGGCGCCGCTCGCCGCCGGTTTCGACATTGGCGAAATCAACGGCGTTCCCTACAAGACCGCCGTCTGGCTTGCTGAAACGCATGGCTGGCACGTGAAGACGCGAGCGACCTATGCGCGCGGCGACATTCAGACGGAAATAGCCGCCGCAATCCTGTTCGGCGCCAATTACGTCAATATCGACATGAAAAACAGAGCCGACCCGACCGCTGCGGGCGCGGAAGCATGAGGAGCCTCGACCATGGATGATCTTCTCGGCGCCCTGCCGTTTCTTTTCCTGCTGATCATTTTCTTCGTCGTGCCGGCGCTGACCCGCCGCCAGCGCGGCGCCGAACTCGAGCGGCTGTTCTCCAAAGTGCAGCGCAAGCGCAAATCGCGCGTCATCGCGATCGTACACCGTCAGGAGCCGATGGGCCTCCTCGGCATTCCGGTGCTGC
>CALKYG010000287.1 GCA_938003575.1 uncultured Alphaproteobacteria bacterium | reverse complement strand
CGCGCCGCGCTCGCCCTCGCACGCGCGCATCTTGGCGACAAGCCGGTCGTTGCAGTGATTTATACGCACAGTCACGCCGATCATTTCGCTGGCGTCAAAGGCGTCATCAGCGCCGAGGATGCGGCGAGCGGCAAAGTGCGCGTCGTCGCTCCCGACGGATTTCTTGGGCACGCGCTGTCGGAGAACGTGATTGCGGGACCGGCGATGTTGGTTCGGGCTGGCTATCAATTCGGCCTGCGGCTCGCTCAGGACGAAACCGGATCGATCGGTTCCGGCATCGGCCTTGCCGTTTCAAACGGCGCAATGTCGTTGATTGCGCCGAATGACCTGATAAAGGCGACAGGGGACTGGCGCGTCATAGACGGCGTCCGATTTGAGTTCCAGATGACGCCTGAAAGCGAAGCGCCTGCGGAGATGAACTTCTACATCCCGGAGTTCCGTGCGCTCTGCCTTGCCGAAAACGCCAATGCGACAATGCATAACGTGTTGACGCCGCGCGGCGCGCTGGTGCGCGACTCTAAAAGATGGGCGGATTATCTGACCCAGTCGTTGCAGCTTTACGGCGGCAAGGCGGACCTGATGGTCACCTCGCACGCATGGCCGCGTTTCGGCGCGGATCGTGTGACGGATTTCATCGGAAAACATCGCGACGCATATAAATATCTCCACGACCAGACCGTACGACTTATGAACAAGGGGATGACGGGCGTGGAAATCGCCGACACAATTGCGCTGCCGCCTTCCCTCGCCGGCGAGTGGTACAATCGCGGATATTACGGAACGATGCGCCACAATTCGCGCGCCGTCTATCAGCGTTATATGGGTTGGTACGACGGCAATCCCGCGCACCTCAATCCGCTCCCGGAGGAAAAATCGGCGCCGCTCTATGTCGAGGCGATGGGTGGAGCGAAAAAGCTGAAGAAGCGGGCGCAAAGGGCGATCGACGCCGGAGACTACCGCTGGGCCGCCGAACTTCTCAACATTGCGGTTTTCGCGGACCCCGACGACGCCGCCGCACGAGCCATGCTTGCGACCGCGCATGAACAGCTCGGATATCAGTCGGAGAGTTCGCTTTGGCGCAATATGTACCTATCGGCCGCGCTGGATTTGCGCGAAGGAACGGGAGAGAGATCTGCGGAATCGCGCAGCGCCGATTTCATCATTGCAACCCCGACCTCGATGCTATTTGACCTGCTGGCCGTGCGTCTGGCTGCGGAGAGGACGCCGGCGGAGGAGTTGAGAATCAACTTCGACTTTCCGGACAGGAAGGAGACGATCGCCGTTTCGATCCGAAACGGCGTGCTCGTGCACGAGAAAGGCGTTGGGCGCGAACCTCCGGCGGCGACGGTGACAATGCCGCGCGCAGCGTTTCTTGGCGCAATTTTTCTCGGCGCGGATATGAAGCCTCAGATCGCCGGCGACGAGAAAGCGTGGACGACGTTCACGACGTTGTTCGAATCGCCGCCCGCCGGTTTCAATATTGTGACGCCTTAATTCTGCTTTAGCGTTTTCAGATAAGCGATGATCGCCGCGCGCTTGTTCGGATCGGCTTCGCCGACATACGCCATGCGCGTTCTCGGAATGACTTCCTGGGGACGCGCCAGGAACCGGTCGAGCGTCGCTTCGTCCCAGGTCAGGTTCGCTTCACGCATCGCCTGAGAATAATCATAACTTGCGACATGCGCCGAGGGTGCGCCGAAAACGCCGAAAAGGCTCGGCCCGACAAGAGACGCATAGCCGGGCTCGTCTGGGTTTTTCACCGAATGGCAGACGGCGCAGGCGGAGAACGCCGCGCGGCCGCGTTCCTCGATCGTCCGCGCTCCGGGAGGGGCGGACCCGCCGCCGGATGTCGGACCATCGGCGCCTTGCCGGCCGCAAGCCGCCGTCATGATCGCAGCGGCGACGACTATTGCTGAACGGAAGGAAATTTTCATGACTACCCCTGAAGGAACTGACCAGCGCATAACCCTAGCCAGCGTCGCGCCGATCGGCTAGGGAGGCGCCCGGACGCAGCCGTCCCGCCGCGTTAGCTCAGTTGGTAGAGCAACCGCCTTGTAAGCGGTAGGTCGCCTGTTCAAGTCAGGCACGCGGCACCACTGCCATCTTCACATGACTGTCACGCGCACTCGCGATATGTCCGCCGTCGCTTGAAGCGGAGTTTGCAGCATGGATCGCACCCCGGTCATCATCGGCGTCGGCGAGGACTTTGATCTGCCGCATGAAGAACTGGCGGCGGCCAAGTCGAATGCGGCGCTGGCGGCGGCGGCCGCGCGTGCGGCGATTGCGGACGCGGGCGCCCCAGGTCTCGCCCAGGAGATCGACGCTCTCGCCGCCGTCCGGACCCATCCCGACTCGACGCCGTTCTGGCCGCACCCTGTTACGCCGGCGCGGAATTTTCCGCGTGCGGTTGCCCGCCGGATCGGCATCGACCCGCGGCTCTGCGTTTACGACAGCGTCGGAGGGAACTCGCCGCAGCGCCTTGTCGGTG
>CALKYG010000286.1 GCA_938003575.1 uncultured Alphaproteobacteria bacterium | reverse complement strand
GGCTCCTGTTCGCGAAGGTCGAGGTCCGCTCTGGAGACTGTGAGGATTTCCTTGCAGGCCTCGGACGAAAGGCGACGCACGATCGCAGAGCCGACCATGCCGCGATGGCCCGCAACGAAAACACGCTTTCCGGCAAGGTCGTAAATCGCCGCAGCCGCCATGGTCAACGCTCCGCGCCGGCGTCGACTTCGGCGAGGTCTGCGCGCACCATTTCCTCGACCAGCTGAGTGAAGGTCGTCTTGTGCGTCCAGCCGAGCACGGTGCGCGCCTTCGACGGGTCGGCAAGAAGCAGATCAACCTCCGTCGGGCGAAAATATCGCGCGTCAATGCGAACGATCACGGCGCCCGTCGCCTTATCGACGCCGATTTCCTCAACGCCGCGTCCGCGCCATTCGACGGTTACGCCCGCGACCGCGAACGCGCGCTCGACAAATTCGCGCACCGAATGGGTCTCGCCGGTTCCAAGAACGTAATCGTCCGGCTCCTTCTGCTGAAGCATCATCCACATGCCAATTACAAAATCCTTCGCGTGCCCCCAGTCGCGCTTCGCCTCAAGATTGCCGAGGAAAAGCTCACGCTGCTTGCCGCGGACGATGCGGGCGACCGCCCGCGTGATCTTTCGAGTGACGAAAGTCTCGCCGCGGACGGGGCTTTCATGATTGAAGAGAATGCCGTTTGAGGCGTGTATGCCGTAAGCTTCGCGGTAATTGACCGTAATCCAGTATGCGTAGAGTTTCGCAGCCGCATAGGGGCTGCGCGGATAGAACGGGGTCTTCTCGTTTTGCGGCGTTTCCTGAGCTTTGCCGTAGAGCTCCGACGTTGAAGCCTGATAGAAACGCGACTTTTTTTCGAGCCCCAGAATCCGGATCGCTTCCAGCAGCCGCAACGCGCCCATCGCATCTGAATTGGCGGTGTATTCCGGCGTTTCGAAACTCACCTGCACATGGCTCTGCGCGCCGAGATTGTAGATCTCGTCGGGCCGGGTCTCCTGCACGAGTCGAATGACATTCGTCGAGTCGGTGAGGTCGCCGTAATGCAGAAAGAGGCGGGCGTCGGGTTCATGAAAATCAGTATAGATGTCGTCTATGCGACCCGTGTTGAACGACGAGGAACGGCGTTTGACGCCGTGAACGATATAGCCCTTCTCAAGCAGGAGCCGCGCGAGATAGCTCCCGTCCTGCCCCGTGACGCCGGTGATCAGTGCGACTTTCGACATTGGCGGTCCAATCCGTTGTTCTTTCGGCCATTCCTAGCTGACGCGGCGGCATATTCAACGCCCGCACCGTTCATCCGGCCTCGGAGCGGGCGGGAAGGGCGGAAAACGCCGCTGAGGCCGGATTTTCCCTTCCCTCCGGGATGGTCGGCGGCTATGAGCCGACCACACGGCAAAGGCGAAAAGAGGGCCCCAAGCGATGATTGATGAGCGTTATCCGGTTCTGGCGCGGCTGGTCGCTGAACAAGTGAGGCTCGCGCCCGATCAGGAGAAGTTTTTCGTCAAGCGCTTTGAAAGCGAGTCGCCGGAAAGCCTCGCCCGCCATGAAGAACTCGCCGGCCATATCGCCAAGCTGATTGCGGATGAGGAGAAAACATTCCTCGAGGATTACGTCTGGCTTTGCGCGGAACAGCTTGAAGAAGAGCTCTATTTCCGCCGCCACAAGAAATACCGCCTGTCAACATTCGAGGAGGCTTACAAGCTCGTCTATGCGAACCGCGAATATATGACGAAGTATATGAACGGCCTTCTGATGTCTCAGTTGTGGTGGAAAAACCATTTCGATGTGATCGACTATTACCGCCGAGCCTTCCTAGCGTCGAACAAGCCCGGTTATTCTCATCTCGAGATCGGGCCGGGGCACGGCCTCTTTATCTATTTTGCGGCGGCGGACGCGAATGCGGGGAAAGTGACGGGGTGGGACATTTCAGAATCCTCCATCGATTCCACCACGAGTGCGCTGAAAACGCTCGGTCTGCGCAATCTTCCGGCGCTCGAATTGCAGGACCTGTTCAAGGGTCCGAAAGGCGCTTTCGACAGCGTCGTATTTTCAGAAGTGCTGGAGCATATGGAAGAGCCGCGCGCGGCGCTCGACGTCATTCACAGCGTCCTGGCGCCTGGCGGACGCCTGTTCCTCAACATGCCGATCAACTCTCCGGCGCCCGATCATCTCTTCAATCTCGACACGCCCGAAGATCTTGCAGCCTTTGTCGAGGATTCCGGTTTCCACATCGAGGATCAGGGGCTATTCCCCGCGACCAATCAGACGCTCGACATGGCGCGCCGAAAAAAGATGACGATTTCCTGCGCGTTTATCGCGCGCCGCAAGTAATTCAGCGGACGGCGGAGAAATAGCGGTTGAGCGGGTCGGCGGGTTTTCGATTTTCCGGCTTTGCCTGCATCATTTCGACGACGAGTCCGGTGCGCATCTGGACGAAAGCGATCATCCGGTCGAAGACGACGCCGTAGACGGGCGCGACGAGCGGAAGTCCGCCGCGCGCCTGATATTCTGCGAATGCGTTGTCAATGTCGTCGACGAACAAGCAAACATGATCGAGCCCGCCCCCTTTTTTGAGGCGGGCTTGGACAGGCGAATCCTCTCCGGCCGGCGCGACGAGTTCAAACGGCAGAGCAGCCGGAAATCCGATCAGCGCGCAGAATACTTTTTGGACCGGATCGAGCTCCGGTTCGATAAACACGGCCGCGCCAGCCGCGGTCCAGCGCTTCATTTCCTTTTCAATGTCGCGTACGACAAAGCCGAGATGGGCGAGCCGGTCGCCGGCGGCTGAAAAAGCGGCGAGGGCGTCAGATTCCGTCATAGATGAAATCAATCGGGGCTAGCGAACCGATAGCGGCGGCGACAATGGCGAGGATCGCCAGCGCGACGAATATCGCAAAGGACTTTGCCGCGTCGCGGTTTCCAATCGGTTTTTTTGCGAGGTCAGCCATTGGTCTTCTGCTTTTTCGGCGCGGCCTGTTTTCCGTAAAGGGCGACGCCCGGTCTTTCTTCGATCTTCAGGCCGAGGTCGTCAACCAGCATATCATTCACCGCATCGATAACAGGCTGTCCATAACGCAAATGAACGATATCGCGATGAACTCGCTCGCCCGGGACGCCGCGCCAGGTTTCGGCGTGAAGACGAATATTAGCGCCGCCGCACTTCATTACGAGGCTTTCAGTGAGTTTGACCCATTCGCCCATGAAAGCGGCGAGCTCAGCATCGTCGCTCGCGCCTTGCGGCAACGGAGCGGTATAAAGCAGCACCGGCTTTCCGGAATCGCGAAGTGAGTTCAGAGCGAGGCAAAAGAACCGCGCATTCTGCCCGCCTTCCTTCAGCGTCTGGCGCAAGAGCGTCGCGCGGTATTTTTCATGCGCTTTCATGACGGCTGGCGCCGTGAAGTCGCGGCCCTCGTAAAAACTCGGGACTGGCGGGTAGTGCGCCTTGGACGGCGCCGGCGCCTCGCTCAAGGGGAAGGGAAGTTCGCGCGACGAAGGGAGGTTCCGCGCGAGCGCCCAACCTACGACGGCGGCGGCATGAATGGTTCGATGATGTCCCACTCCGCGTCGGTTACATCGCTTGCA
>CALKYG010000285.1 GCA_938003575.1 uncultured Alphaproteobacteria bacterium | reverse complement strand
AGCGCTGAAAACTTGCCGTCCGCGGCGGACGCAAGCCAAACCCTGAGATTGATCGAAGACGCCAAGACCCTAATCGTCGTCGTCCAGCCGCTCGTCGCGATTGGTTCGCCGAAGGTCCGCTTTGGCCTGTTCGATGGCGCGGCGGACGTCGATCGGATCGTCAATATTGGGAAGTTCAATGACGCCGACGCCGGTGCCGCGCAGGGTAAGCTTTCCGTATCCGAATATCCGTCCCCAGACCGTCTGGTGCAGGATGATCTCTTCGATCTTGTTCAGCGAGACTTCCTGCGTGTTCCGGGAGATGAGGCCGGTCTTGAAGACGAAGCGATAGGTGGTCACAGCGATCTCGGTCGTCCACAGAATGATCATGTGGTTGAGGAGGATCAAAAGCCCCGCAATAAAACCGCCGTAAACGAACCACCAGCCGATCCTCAACTCGTCATAGGGAATCTTCTGGCCGAAAGTCCCGAAATGAAGGAGCGAATACATGACGACCGGCGCAGAGCCGAGGGCGAACCAGAGCACCGGAAAGAAGCTGAACGTCCAGTTGAAATGGACCCGGTAGACGATTTTCTCGTCCGGCGCCAAAGTCTTGTCGACGTAACCCGCCATTGCGCGCTCTTTCCCCTCTCCAGCGGGCGCCCCGACGCCCGGATTCTCATCACTATATAGAGAGGCGGATGAAACTGGAAAGCCGAAGGCGGCGTTGAAACCGTCCATGACGCGCGATAAGAGGCGCGCCTGTTTCACCGAAGACACGAAATTCAACCGGAAAGAGCGCCCGGCGGGCGAAGAGCAATGGCGAAATACCAGTACATCTACTTCATGCAGGGCCTGACCAAGACCTATACGGGCGGGAAAAAGGTTTTGGAAAACATATACTTGCAATTCTTTCCTGACGCCAAGATCGGGATTGTGGGCGTCAACGGGGCGGGCAAGTCGACCCTGCTGCGCATCATGGCGGGGATCGACAAGGATTTCTCCGGCGAAGCCTATGCGGCTGACGGCGCTCGGGTCGGCTTCCTGCCGCAGGAGCCGCAACTCGACAATTCGAAAACCGTTTTTGAAAACGTGATGGAGGGCCTCGGCCCGATCAAGGCGAAGATCGACGAGTTCAACGCCGTCTCCGCCCAGATGGCGGAAGACTACACCGACGAATTGATGGAGCGGATGTCGCAGCTCCAGGAGGAGATCGACGCCGCCGACGGCTGGGATATCGATTCCAAGGTCGAAATGGCGATGGATGCGCTGCGCTGCCCGCCGGGCGACTGGAAAGTCGACAAGCTGTCGGGCGGCGAGAAGCGCCGCGTCGCGCTCGCCCGCCTCCTTCTTTCAAAACCCGATCTGCTGCTGCTCGACGAACCGACAAACCATCTCGACGCTGAATCGGTCGCATGGCTTGAAAACCATCTGCGCGATTATCCGGGCGCGGTCATCATCGTCACCCATGACCGCTATTTCCTCGACAATGTGACCGGCTGGGTTCTCGAACTCGACCGCGGCCGCGGCATTCCGCATGAAGGCAATTATTCCTCATGGCTCGAAGCGAAGCGCAAGCGTCTCGAGCAGG
Source organism: uncultured Alphaproteobacteria bacterium (assembly GCA_938003575.1). Taxonomy (GTDB): domain Bacteria; phylum Pseudomonadota; class Alphaproteobacteria; order Caulobacterales; family Parvularculaceae; genus Amphiplicatus. The sequence goes on along the minus strand of CALKYG010000285.1, from coordinate 2,379 downwards.
AAAAGAGCGAAGAACAGAACCGAAAGAAAACGCTCGACCGCGAATCCGAATGGATCAGCCAGAGCCCGAAAGCGCGCCAGGCCAAATCAAAGGCGCGCATCAACGCCTATGAGGAATTGCTGGCGAAAGCGGGCAGGGAGGAAATCAACACCGCCCAGATCCAGATCCCGCCCGGGCCGCGCCTCGGCAATGTCGTCATCGAAGCGGACGGACTGAAGAAGGCCTATGGCGACAAGCTGCTCTTTGAGGAGCTGTCGTTCAAGCTGCCGCCGGGAGGCATCGTCGGAGTCATCGGGCCGAACGGCGCCGGCAAGACGACTTTGTTCCGTATGCTGACGGGACAGGAAAAGCCCGACGGCGGCGACCTGCGGATCGGCGAAACGGTGAAGATCGGCTATGTCGACCAGAGCCGCGACGATCTCAGCCCCAACAAATCCGTGTGGGAGGAAATCTCCGGCGGTCTCGACGTCGTCAGGCTCGGAAACCGCGAGATGCCGAGCAGGGCCTATGTCGGCTGGTTCAATTTCAAGGGCGGCGACCAGCAGAAGAAAGTCGGCAATCTTTCGGGCGGCGAGCGCAACCGCGTGCAGCTCGCCAAGATGCTGACAGAGGGCGCGAACCTTCTCCTGCTCGACGAGCCGACCAACGATCTCGATGTCGACACCTTGCGGGAACTCGAACGCGCGCTTGAGGATTTCGCCGGCTGCGCGGTCATCATCAGCCACGACCGCTGGTTTCTCGACCGGATCGCGACGCACATCCTGGCGTTCGAAGGCGACAGTCATGTCGAGTGGTTCGAAGGAAACTTCGCGGCCTACATGGAAGACAAGAAGCGCCGTCTCGGCGCCGACGCCGAAATTCCGCACCGGATCAAATACAAGCCGTTGACGCGGTAGGCCCGCATGGATGCGCTGACCGCCTTCGGACTCTTCGCGGTCACTTTGATGCTCGTCTCCTATGCGCTGGAGGAGCGCGCGGCGGCGTGGACGCTCGTCTTCGCGGGCGCATGCGCGCTCGGCTCCGCCTACGGGTTTCTTCAGGGGGCCTGGCCTTTCGGCGTCGTCGAGGCGGTCTGGGCCGCCGTCGCCGCGCGGCGCTGGTGGAAGCGGCGCGCGCCCGGCGGCCGATGACTTGTTGACCTCGGCGCCAGAACCCGGCGACCATCGGGCTTCAGTCATCGAGGACCGCCATGAGATACGTCGCCTTCCTGCTCGCCTGTTTCACTATTGCGCCCGCAACGGCCTCGCCCGTCTACCTGACCGCGGCGCGGATGATCGATCCGGCGACGGGCAAATCGGTCGCCGACCCGGCAATCATCATCGAGAACGGCAAGATCGTTTCGGTCGGATCGAAGGCGACGCTCGCCGCGCCGGAAGGGGCCTCTGCGATCGATCTCGGCGCGAAGACGATTCTGCCCGGCCTCATCGACATGCACACGCACCTCATCGGGAACCCGCGGCTTGGCGGCTACAACAGCATCGGCGAGACGCGCGAGGCGGCCGCGATCTGGGGCGTCGTCAACGCGGAAAGGACGCTGGCCGCCGGGTTCACGACGGTCAGGAATGTCGGGGCCGGGGATTTCGCCGACGTCGCCTTGCGCGATGCGATCAACGACGGCGCCGTGCCGGGGCCGCGCATGTTCGTCTCCGGTCCCCCGGTCGGCATCATCGGCGGGCATTGTTCCGATCACAATCTCCTGCCCAATGATTTTCACATGCAGGGCGAGGGCGTCGCGACCGGCCCGTGGGAAATGCGCGCCAAAGTCCGCAACAACATCAAATACGGCGCCGACCTCATCAAGACCTGTTCGACCGGCGGCGTCTTTTCAAAGGGCACGGTTCCAGGCGCCGAGCAGAACACGGTCGAAGAAATGCAGGCGATCGTCGCCGAAGCGCACCAGCGCGGAATCAAGGTGGCGAGCCACGCTCACGGCAACGCCGGGATCAAGAATGCGATCCGGGCCGGCGTCGATACGATCGAACACGCGAGCTATCTCGACAAGGAAGCGATCAGCATGGCGAAGTCGAAGGGCGTCTATCTCGCCATGGACATCTACAACACCGAATACACGCAGAGCGAGGGCCGCAAGAACGGCGAGCTTGAGGAATCGCTGCGCAAGGACGCCGAAATCGCCGAAATCCAGAGAGAGAGCTTCAGGGAGGCGGTCAAGGCGGGGGCGAAAGTCGTCTACGGCACCGACAGCGGCGTCTATCCGCATGGCGACAATGCAAAGCAATTCTACTGGATGGTCAAATACGGCATGACGCCCATTCAGGCGATCCGCTCGGCCACGTCGCTCGCCGCCGAGGCGCTCGGCAGGGAAATGACGCTCGGTCAGATCAGGCCTGGATACGTCGCCGACATCGTCGCGGTCGACGG
>CALKYG010000284.1 GCA_938003575.1 uncultured Alphaproteobacteria bacterium | reverse complement strand
CCGGCGTTCACACTGCGGACTGGGCGGAATCGAAGGCTGGGCGCGACTTTAACATGGCGATGGACCGATTGCGCCGCGAAATCGATGCGTCAGGATCCCATGACCGTTCAGCTCGCTTTGTCTGCTGCCTTTGTCTCGCCTGGCCGGACCGCCATACGGAGGCTTTTACAGGCAAAGTCGAAGGTTCGCTTGTTTTTCCTCCCCGTGGAACAATGGGCTTTGGATTTGACCCAGTTTTCATCCCTCGCGGCTTCGACCAGACCTTCGCCGAACTCGATTCGGCGACGAAACACGCCATATCCCACCGGGCGGATGCTTTCCGGAAACTGGTCGAGGCCTGCCTTCGATGAGCGCGGGACCGGATAACGGTTTCAGCGTCTATATCCACTGGCCGTTTTGCACGCGGATCTGCCCCTATTGCGACTTCAATGTCTATCGCGACCGCGGCGCAGATGCGGCGCAGTGGACGGCGGCGCTGACACGCGAACTCGAATACTGGGCGGCGCGAACGCCGGGCCGTCGCCTGACGGGACTTTATTTCGGCGGCGGCACGCCGAGCCTCGCCCCCGCCGCCGTCATCGACGCCGTCATCGACGCCGGCGACCGGCTATGGGGATTTGTCGACGAGCCGGAGATCACCCTTGAAGCCAACCCGACGAGCGCAGAAGTTGCTCGTTTCTCGGCATTTCGCAGCGCCGGAATCAACCGCCTGTCTCTCGGCGTTCAATCACTTGATGATGCATCGCTCAAATTCCTCGGCCGGGAACATGACGCGACGGATGCAATCGCCGCCGTTGAACTCGCGCTCTCGACATTTCCACGTGCGACGGCGGACCTCATCTATGCGCGACCGGGGCAGACGAGCGATCAGTGGACGGACGAACTATTACAGCTAATCGCAACAGGTCTTCGTCATGTTTCCCTCTATCAACTCACCATCGAACCGGGTACGGCGTTCGAACGTGCTGTCGCAAAAAAACGGTGGGCGCCGGCGAACGAGGATCTCGCCGCCGATCTCTTCGACGCGACACAGGAGCTGACCGCACAAGCGGGCTTGCCCGCCTATGAAGTGTCAAACCATGCGGCGCCGGGCGAAGAGTCGCGCCACAACCTCATCTACTGGCGCCAGGGCGATTATATCGGCGCGGGTCCGGGCGCCCATGGCCGAGTGACGATAGACGGGGAGCGATTTGCGACAGAAACCGCCCGGCGCCCCGCCGAATATCTCAAGCGGATCCGCAGTGACGGCAGCGGCGTCACCGTCAATGAGAAGCTCTCGTACAAGGATGTCCTGACCGAGCGTCTCGCCATGGGCCTTAGAACGCTCGAGGGCGTTGCGCTGACTCCGGCGGAATGGGCCGCTCTTGAGGCGAAAATTCTCAAATTGTCAGCAAGCGGATTGGCGAAACGGCGCGGCGAACGGCTCGTTGCGAGCGCTGACGGACGGCGCTTGCTCAACTTGCTGCTTTCAGACCTTGCGCCCTGAATATCCAATTTGCGTTTCAGCTTCCGGCGGTGAATGACCGCGGCGCCGGGTCGACGACCTGAATGCCGCCTGGCTGGATTTCGAGAATGGCGAGGCCGCGTTCGATCGTGCCGTCTTGGTGAAACCGGAAGAGCCCGTCGGCGCCGAAATAGCCGCTACGGTTTTCAATCATGTTAGCATCAAAGCGGTCGCGCCGACGCGGACTTTGTCCGAGCCGTGCGGCGAGCAGGGTCGCGTCATAGGCGAGAGAGGCGAGTTTTGGCGGCGCTTCGCCGAAAGCGGCGCGGAATCGTTCTTCAAACGCCGCGCTGATAGACGGATCGGTCGCGGCGAACCAGCCGCCTCTCAGTGCGGGTTCGCGCGTCAGGCGCGGATTGTTCCACGCGGAAACGCCGAGCAGCTTAACCTCGTTTATGTTGACGTTGTAGTAGGGAAGCAGCGGAGCCAGTGCGCGCAGGAGCGTTCCCTGTTCCGGCATCAGCACCGCCTGAAACCCATACTCGTTTCCTCCGCCTCCTCCGGACGCACCCGGTTTGTTAGGGTCATAGCCGTGACGCAGCTCAGGCGGGATAATCTCCTTGGAGTATGCTGCGAGCCGCTTCGCCGGGGCGAGCATCTTGTCCGGATCCTGCTCATAGCGTTCCTCATGGACGAGGACGCCCCCTCGCGCGGCGATTTCCCGGTTGAACGCCGACGATACGCGCTGACCGTATTCATTGGCGGGCGCGATCAATCCGAAGCGTTGCATTCCCTGCAGCATCGCGTAATCCGTGACGCGTTCGACCTCGAGTTCCGGCGGAAAGCTGAGAAGGTAAACGCCGTCGCCCGCCGACTGCATGTCGGATGAGAAGGCGATTAGGGGAGTATTCGCCGCGCGCGCGACCGGCGCAGCCGCGGCGACGGTTTCCGAGAACAGCGGACCTAAAATTATCTCTGCTCCGTCTGCGAGCGCTGCGCGCGCAGCGGCTGCCGCGCCGTCAGCCGTGCCCCTCGTATCTTTCGGTATGATCAGGAAGCGATCGTCGCCGGCCTCGAACGCCGCGAGTTGGGCCGCATCGAACATGGATGAAGCGACCTTCTGCACCGCTTCAGATCCGCCGGAGAACGGAAGCAGCAGACCGACCCGAACAGGTTCGGCGTTTTGCATATGCAACGGCCGTGTGAAGCCGCGGTCGTCGTAACGCGCACGCTCTTCGCCGCCAGGCAGAGGTTCCCGGATATCTACAGGCGCGCGCTCATCTTCGGCGACCATGGGCCCGGCGTCCGGCGACGAAGCGCATGCGGCGATCGCAAGTATTGACGCAGCGGCAAAGCCCCTGGCCAGAACGCCGACCGAAAATCCGCCCACTTTCACCCCACGCATGCAGACCTGCCCGAAATGTCTAAATGATTGAACCGAATTCCGAAACCGCGCCGGACCTTATCCCCCGCCGAGTGGCCCGTAAACTCGCAACGAGCCCGCGTTAAGCAGAAGTCATTGACGAGGTCTTGCATTCCCCCGAACAAGGGCTCGACAAACAAAGGCGATCATGACCATCGAACCCGGCCTTTATGTGGCGGCAACGCCGATCGGCAACCTTAAGGATGTCACCTACCGGGTGATTGAGACGCTGCGCGCCGCAGACCGAATTTATTGTGAGGACACCCGCCAGACGGCGAAGCTTTGCGCCGCCTATGGGATCTCGACGCCGCGCTCAACCTACAACGAACATAATGCCGACAGGATCGAGCCGGAGATAATTGCGGCCCTCAGCGCAGGCGGCGCGATCTGCCTCGTATCGGACGCCGGAACGCCCCTTATTTCCGACCCCGGCTTCAGGCTCGTACGGGGGGCTCGGGCGGCCGGCATCCGGGTTATCCCGCTGCCTGGTCCGTCAGCCGCGGTCGCAGCGCTATCGGCGTCCGGCGCACCGACTGACCGCTTTCTTTTCGCCGGCTTTCCTCCTTCCAGAACCGACGCCCGCCAATCATATTTCCGCTCCCTTGCCGGCGCGGAGGCGAGCCTCATCTTTTACGAAAGCCCGTCGCGGATCGCGGACAGCCTGGCCGCAATGGCGGCGGCGTTCGGCGACCGGCGCGCGGTCGTCGCACGCGAATTGACCAAGATTCACGAGGAGTTCGACGAAGGCACGCTCGGTTCGCTCGCTGCGAAATACGCCGGTGCGCCGACAAAGGGCGAAATCGTCGTAATCATCCATCCGCCGGCCGCTAAAGAAGAGGCGTCTTCCGAGGATATCGACCTTTTTCTGAAACGCGCGCTGGCGACGATGAGCGTCAAGGACGCCGCCGCCGCGGCCGCCGACGCGCTGTCGATCGCAAAAAGGGCCGCCTATGACCGCGCACTCTCGCTGAAGGGCGGCAAGTGACCGGCGGGGAGCGCGCCATGTTGCGCCGCCGGCGTGCGGAAAGCCGGGGCCGGCGCGCCGAACAAATGGCCGCGGCGGCCTATTTGCTCCGCGGCTACCAGGTGCTTGGGATGCGTTTTCGCACAAGAGGCGGCGAAGTCGACCTTGTCGTCAGGAAGGGGCGCCTCGTAGCGTTCGTGGAGGTGAAGATGCGCGCTGACGCCGGCGAAGCGATACTCGCCGTCACGCCGGCGAACCGAAGACGCATAGAATGCGCCGCCGCGGTTTTCCTCGCACGACGCCCTCAATTGGCCGATTTTTCCGTACGCTATGATATTGCTGCGGTTTCGGGCCTGTCGGTGTCGCTCCTCCGCGACGCATGGCGGGCGAATGCGTGAGGCGCCTTGCACTCGACGCCCGGCGCACAGCAATCTTTTCCGGCGGTCATGCCGTCAGAGCAAGGAGCGTCTTATGAATAAATCCTTCGCAACAGCGGTCTTTTTCGCGCTATCGGCAGCGGCCTGTGCGACTAGTCCAAATCTCGACAAGAGCTTGTCTGACATCGGCGCCGATGCGGCCCTCAAAGGCGTCCTTTTCGCAGATCGAAGCCACGATTACGGCGATGTTGATATCACAATTTACGAAGGCCGCCTGCTGCTCACCGGCACGATGAAGTCTGAAGAGGGGCACAGAAAGCTGATCGAAAACGCCTGGAAAGCAGACGGCGTCGAACAGGTGATCGATGAGGTCATCATCAGCGACGGCACCTCGCTCGGCGAGGGATTTGAGGATTCACGGATCGATGCGACCTTGCGGGCGCGGCTTATCGGCGACAGCGACGTGAAGGCGGGGCAGTTCAAAGCCGCAGTCTCGAAAGGCGTCGTCTACTTGCTTGGCGTAACACACAGCGACGCGGACCTGAATGCCGCCCACGACATCGCGCGATCCATCAGCGGCGTTGAAAAGGTTGTAAGCCACGTTCTCGTCAAGCCGCTCTGAACCGCTCAATTCCTGTTGAGCTGACGCTTTCGGCTTGATCGGCGATGTGCGCCGTTTTAACGGCGCATTCTGGAAACAAGGACGAATGCTCCATGAAGATCGCCATCCAGATGGACCCGATCGGCGCCGTCGACGTAAACGCTGACACGACTTTCGACCTCGCGCTCGAAGCGCATGCGCGCGGCTTCGAAATATGGGTCTACCAACCGCAGGCGCTCGCCATGCGCGACGGCCGGGTCTCGGCGAGGGCGGCGAAAGTGGCCGCGCTTAAGCGGGTGCAGGGGGCGCACGCCGCGCTCGAGGACGAACAATTCCTCGACCTACATTCGGTCGACATCGTCCTTGTACGTCAGGATCCGCCGTTTAATATGGCCTATATAACCGCGGCGCACCTGCTTGAACGCCTGAAACCCGATGTTCTCGTCGTCAACGATCCGCGTTCGATCCGCGATGCGCCTGAGAAGCTTTTCGTTGCGGAGTTTCCAGAGCTAACCCCGCCGACGCTCATCACGCGCGATGTCGGTCGCATCCGCGAATTTCGCGAGGAACACGGCGACATTATATTGAAGCCGCTTTACGGCAATGGCGGCGCAGGCGTTTTCCGTCTGTCGTCGGACGATACCAACTTCAATTCCCTGACCGAGCTTTTCCTTCAGGCGTTCGCTGAGCCCTTGATTGCGCAGAAGTACCTTCCAGCTGTCAGGAAAGGCGACAAACGCATCATCCTGCTCGACGGCGAGGCTGTCGGCGCGATCAACCGGGTGCCGGCGAGCGGCGAGACCCGTTCGAACCTGCATGTGGGCGGGAAAGCCGAACCTGTGGATATGACCGAGCGTGACCAGGAAATTTGCGACCGGATCGGTCCGGCCCTTTCCGAGCGGGGACTCATTCTCGTAGGAATTGACGT
>CALKYG010000283.1 GCA_938003575.1 uncultured Alphaproteobacteria bacterium | reverse complement strand
CGCTCTCGTCTTCGAGCGCCGCGCCGATGACGGGCCCGAAGGCCGTCTTCAGCATGGCGGCGCGGCGCGTCGCCGTCGCATGGGCTGATCCCGCGTCCCTCATGACGCGACCCCGAGCTTTGGCGCAGAATTTGCGCGCACAAGATCGATGCGGGCGAGCACCTCGTCGGTGTAGCTCTCCTTGCCGAGAAGCCGTTCGCTCACCTGGCCAATGAAGCGATCGAAACGCTTCCGGCCCATCGCTTCGGCGGCGTCGCGCGAGGCGTCCGGCAGCGGCGGCGTGATGCAAAGATAATAGAGGATATAGAGCGCGAGGGTTTCGGTCTGCGCGGTTGTCTCATCGGCGATGCGCTCGGCGGCGCGCGCGAGCTTGTTCATCCGCTCGCTGAGCAGGGCGAGCTCCGAGTTCCTCGTCTTGTCGCCGAGATGCGTCGCGATCGCCGCCTCAACGACGCCGCTCATGCTGGCGCCGCGATCCTCGACGGCGCGCGCAAGGAGCAACTCCGCCTCGGGGCTTAAGTAAATTGAGACGCGGCGCTTCCTTGTGCTCATGGGTAAACACCGTTCAGCATGCCGTCGCCGCGATCGAGCGCGGCGCGGCGCGCGCGCTCCAGTTGAAGGCGCTCGAGCTTCCTCGCTTCGGCGAGGCCGTCGCTCTCGTCGGGGGTTTCGGGTTCGGCGTCGGCGGTGACGCCGCGCGAATTCGGCTTCGGATCCAGCTCCGGCGTTTGTTGCAGACCGCTCTCGTCATCGGCGGCGGGTAATTGCCCGTCTTCCTCGTCCTCAATCGCCAGCAGCGGATCGAACTTGGCGGTAACGCCCGCCCAGTCATTGGCGCGCGGCGTTGGCGCGTCGGGATAAACGCCCGGTCCCGCTGCGATATTCATCGGCGCAAGCTTTCGCGACGCGAAATTCCGATCCCGATAATATTGAAGTTTCTTCGCGCGGATCGGCGGAAGCCCCGCGACCATGACGATCGCCTCATCCGCCGGAAGCTGCATCACCTCGCCGGGCGTCAGGAGCGGGCGCGCCGTCTCCTGCCGTGAGACCATGACATGGGCGAGCCAGGGCGCGAGGCGATGGCCGGCGTAATTCTTTTGCGCGCGGAGCTCCGTCGCGGTGCCGAGCGCGTCCGAAATCCGCTTCGCCGTCCGCTCGTCATTCGCCGCGAAGGCGACGCGCACATGGCAATTATCGAGGATCGAATTGTTCGGCCCATAGGCCTTTTCGATCTGGTTCAAGGATTGCGCGATGAGATACGCCCTCACCCCATAGCCGGCCATGAAGGCGAGCGCCGACTCGAAGAAATCAAGCCGCCCGAGCGCGGGGAACTCGTCCAGCATCATGAGGAGCCGGTGGCGCTTTGCGGACGCAGCGCTCTCGAGCTCTTCCGTCAGCCGCCGGCCAATCTGATTGAGCACAAGACGGATGAGCGGCTTCGTTCGCGAGATGTCCGACGGCGGCACGACGAGAAAGAGCGAGACCGGGTGTTCGCCTTCAATCAGATCGGCGATGCGCCAATCACAGTCGCTCGTCACGGCGGCGATGGTCGGATCGCGATAAAGGCTCAGATAGCTCATCGCGGTCGATAGGACGCCGGAGCGCTCATTCTCGGATTTGTTGAGGAGCTCGCGCGCGACCTGCGCGACCACGGGGTGCACTTTCGGCGCGCGCTTCGTGCCGAGGTGATTGGTCGCCTTCATCAGTCCGAGCGTTTTCTCGAAAGTGCGGCTCGGGTCCGACAGGAACGACGCGACGCGCGCGAGCGTCTTTTCTTCCTCGGCGTAAAGGACTTGGAGGATGACGCCGACGAGAAGCGCGTGGCCGGTTTTTTCCCAATGGGAGCGCCGCTCAAGCGAGCCTTCAGGATCGACGAGGATGTCGGCGATGTTCTGGACGTCGCGGACCTCGCCCGCGCCTTTGCGCACTTCCAGCAGCGGATTGTAGCGCGCCGAGCCTGCATTGGTCGGATCGAACAGGAGGCAATGCGAAAACTTCGACCGCCAGCCGGAAGTCAGCGTCCAGTTCTCGCCCTTGATGTCGTGAATGACGGCGCTGCCGGTCCAGGATAGGAGCGTCGGTACCACGAGCCCGACGCCCTTCCCGCTCCGCGTCGGCGCGAAGGCCATCACATGCTCGGGCCCGTCATGCCGGAGATAATTGCCGCGCCAGCGCCCCAAAAAGACGCCGTCGGAATCAAAGAGCCCGGCGCGATCGATATCGCGCCGCCGCGCCCAGCGCGCTGAGCCGTAGGTCGTGACGTTCCGTTTCTGCCGCGCGCGCCACAACGATCCTGCGACTGCCGCGACCGCGCCGACCATGCCGCCGGCGGCGGCGATCGCGCCGCCCTGCATGAAGACGTCCGGCGCGTAAGCCTCATAGGCGTACCACCACTCGAATAGCCGCCAGGGGTAATAGATCGGCGTGTCGCCGATGTGAGAGAGCGGCGCGCCCAGCGCCGGATCGAACCCGAAGGCGCCGGCGACATATTGCGTCGCCGCTTGCATGGCGCCGAGAATGATCAGCACCACGATGAAGGCCTGGCCGATGAGGATCTTGGTCGGGGTCATGATCGACTTTGGTCTCGCGAAAAATCGCTCTTTCCAAAGTCGATGATCGGCTCACCGGCGCGGCGAAGTCACTGGCGGAAATTTGGGGTTATTTGGGGTGATTTGGGGCAGGATGCGGTTTCTTGCTTTTGTTCTTAAAGCGCGGTGTCTCGCTCGCGCTTGTTTGGAGGCGGGTGGCCGCAATGAATTTCCGTCAAGTAGGACGGGTCACAAGCGCTCGGTCAACGCAAAGCGGACGATAATTCCGACGATCACAAAGTCGCAAAAATTCCACGAACGGACCTTGAGGTCCTTCGGCCAATATTCCGCTTCAAGCCCGGTAGCGGACCTTGTATCCCGCGCAGCATGCAAGCCAGCGGCTCTTGTCGCGATGCTGCGCTTCAAGCTCGGCAGGATCCCGACGCTTCTTGGTGCGGCTGCGCTGGGCGTGACATATTTCTACATCACGGCGTAAGAGCCCTTTGTAAACTGGCGTCGTAGCGAGCGCATCAAAAGCTCGTCGTAAGACCGAACGTCACCGCCCAGTCGGTTGCGGCGCCTGCAAGACCGCAGCGAACGGCCATGTCGAAGACGATGCCCGATTCGGTCGGCTGAAATCTTGCTCCGACGAGAGCTGAATGATCCGGCTTGGCTCCGGCAGCGTCTTCACCGGCGATTTCACTCACGAGTGTTAATGTCTTTGAAACCGGAACTTCGCCGATCGCGCCCCATTTCCAGAAGGCGCTTCCGGTGCGGTCGCCGCCGCCGAGATTGATGTGGTAGTTGAACGGCGCGAAGGCGCCGCTGGCGATCACAATGGCTTATATTAGCCGCCGACATACTCCTCGTCATCATTGTTAGCGAGCAAGAGAGCGCCAACTTCGAGGGCGATGCTGAGACCGGGCTCGTCTTGCAGCACGCCTCTCTTCAATTGCGCCTTGAGAAAAACTCCGGGATCGGCGACCGCCCACGCTTCATCACGCGGGTTCTGCAGGTCGAACTCGGCGACGAGCTCCAGCGTGTCGAGGGGGCCGTAGTTGAGGACGATGCTCGGCGTGATGTAAGTTGTTTCCCCGGCGCCACGCTCGAGCGTCAAGTAGCCGAGCTCGATTTCAAACTCGCGGGCGTGGACCACATCGGCGTCGGCCGACGTGAGCGGACGATAAGCGAAGGCGACGTTGGGAAGGCCTAATAGCAGAATCGCTGCGGCGGCGCCTAAAAACCGCGCGACAGGAAAGACGGCTGCCGTCTCGCGCGACCTGGTTCACGTTTCCACATCTCCCGCGTCCTCGCGCCTCTTGTCGCCAAGTCCAATGGCATAGGTCCGCAAGTGGCGCGCGGCGTCGGTCCTCGGGGCGTCAAGCACATCGGCAAGCGGTCCTGCCTCGCTGATGCGGCCGCCTTCCAGCACGACTAAATCGCTCACAAGCGCCAGCACCTCCGCTGGATCATGGCTGACGAGAAGAATGGTCAGCCTGCGGTCCCGCGCGAGGCCGGAGATCATATCGAGAAGTGCAGATTTGGTTGTCCAGTCGAGCCCGGCGAAGGGCTCGTCAAGAAACAGAAAAGATGGTTCCGCGGCAATCGCGCGGGCGAGCGCCACGCGCTGCTGCTGCCCGCCGGAAAGCTCGCCGGGACGGCGCCGCGCCAGAGCCTCGATGCCGCAGAGGGCGAGCGCGTCACGCGCATCCCTTTCCGTCGTCTGCCCCAGTCGAACATTGTCGAGCGCCGTAAGGTTGGGCCAAAGCGCCAGGTCCTGAAACACCATGCCGATGCCACGCGCGTGCGGGGCGATGACGATCCGCTTCGCCGCCGACGCGATTGCGCCGCGAAGGCGAACCTCGCCGGCGTCCGGCGGCTCAAGCCCGGCAAGCAGACGCAGAATGGTCGACTTGCCGCATCCGGAAGGGCCAAGCAGGGCCGTGTGCCGGCCGCGCGGCAGGTCGAGAGAAATGTCGTTGAGGATTGCTTGTCTGCCATAATTCTTCGAGATGGCGCTGAGTTCAAAGCCGTCCTCCGTCATGTCCGCCGCCCGTCTGAAAAGCGAAATGCGGCTACCAGGAAAATAGCCGCCGTTGCGACATAGACCAGCGCCAACCACGCCACCAACGCCTCCGGCGCATTCGCCATGACGGTGAAGATGGCGAGCGGGAATGACGCCGCGCCGGGCGGATGCAGGAGCAGCGCCGTGCCGATATCGGCCAGCGCGAGAAGGCCGCAAAGCAAGAACGCGGCTGTCGCGGCGGGGAGAAGATGGGGCGCCAGGATGCGTGTTGCATAAACCGGCAGCGAAACGCCATGCACGGCGGCGGCATGGGTCCAGGACGGCGCCGCCGACGCCCAGCTTCTGAGCGCCAAAACGGCTGCGATTGGGAACATCCGCAAGCCCAGCACCAGGCACATTGCGAACTGACTGCGCAATAACGGATCGGTCCAGGCGGGGGCGGCGGTCGTTATGCGGATAACGCCGAGGTTCAGCAGCGCCGGCGGCAAACAGAGAACAAAGAAACAGGCCGCGATGGCGAAGCGCTGCCTGCCGGCGTCGCGGCCTACCGCAAGCGCCAAAGCGAATCCCAAGAAAACAGCAATAAGTCCCGCACCCGATGCGTAGAGGATGGTATTGCCGGCCGTTCGCACCGCTTCCGAAAGAGCGCGCGAGACCCACGCGGGTCCGCTCGATGCGGCGGGCAAAGAGAGCCCCAGGATTGGCAGCAGCACCGCCGCCGCGATCAGGAATTCGAGAGTCAACGTCGCCATGCTTTGCGAACCGCGCATGCGAGCCTTGTGCGCTTGCCTGACTTCGCGCGCCATCAGCGCTCTCGCCATGCGCGGCGCCGTGAACCATGCGAGCGGCGCTGCAGCAATCAGAATGATCGTCGCGACAAAAAGACTTTGTCGCGCCGCCAGCCCGAAATCATTAAGCGCGGCAAAGCTGGTGAGGATTTCCGAAGCGGCGGTTGGCAGACCGAATACCTGTCCGGGGCCGGGATCGGCGATCGAGAGCGCCGCCCCCAATCCTGCCGCCGCCAGCGCCGGAACCGCCGCATAACGGGCCATGAGGCTGACGACGCGCCGCTCGCCGCCAGCAAGACGCGCCGCCTCGATTGCGGTCGCAGACAATCCCTTGCCTGCGGCATAGGCGGCGAAGGCGACCAGCGGCATGATCCATATGCTGAAGACCAGCGCGGCGCCGAACGATCCGGCAAGCGAAGGACCCGGCAGCATCGTCCAACCGAGCGCAAGCAGAAAAGGCGGCAGCAACAGCGGTAGCAGGAGGACAACGCCGAACAGGCGGCGGCCGGGAAAATCGTATACGGAAAGAGCGACTCCGATCGGCAAACCGAACAGGAACGCCGCAATCGTCGCCATGGCGGCCACGGTGAGCGAATTGCCAAGAGTGATCGCAAACACGCCGCCGACGGCGGTCGCCGACGATCCGCTTGCTTCCGATAAAAGCGGCAGCGCCGGGACAATCGCAGTGAAAAAGAGCCCCGCAATCGCAGGCCATCGCCACCGGCCTGGCTGTTCCAGAATGAGGGGCGAGACAATTTCTCTCTGGTGGCGATTTCCTGGCCCGTCTTCTGCGCTCCGCTTCCCGTTTTCCCGCCTATCGAGCACGATCGACCCAGCCCTTCAGAAATCCGCGATTGAGCGCTTCAAGACGGTCGGCGAGAGTCGTGTAATCGACGTCCATTGTCTGAATGCGATCGAGCGTAACGACTCCCGCTGGGGCTGGAACGCCGTCCCGCAAGGGAATTTGCGCCGCGGCGCTCTTGGCCAACGCCTCTTCCGTCTGCGGCCGCAGCAAATAATCGATGAACTGTTTTCCTCTCTCGGGATTGGGGCCATTCGCGATCAAGACCGCGGCATTTGGGATGATCAGCGTGCCCATGCCGTCTGCATCCGGATAAACGATCTCAATGGGCTTTCCTTCGATACGGGCGACATTGGCGTCATCGGTGTCCGTGACGCCGATGGCGCAACGGCCATCGGCGACAAGGCGCCGCACATCGCCGTTTGAGGAGGCGAGCTGTCCGCCATTCGCCAGGAATTCATCGAAAAAGCGCTTTGCTCCTTCTTCGCCCAGCACCGCGAAGAGCGCCGCCGCATGCATGGAGGTCGTGCCAAAGAGCGGATTGGCGAGGCAGGCGCGCCCTTGATACCGGGCGTCGGCAAGATCCATGACTGAACGCGGCTCGTCACCGGCGGCAACCCCCTCTGTGTTATAGATGATCACCCGCGCTCGGGCGGAGAATCCCGTCCAATAACCCTCCGGATCGGAGAACCGCGGCGGCAACCCTTCGGCTTGCGGCGACCTATACGGAGCCGCGACGCCCTGTTTCTTGAGAATCGCAGCCCGAACCGGATCGCCGCTCCAGAACACATCCGCCTGCGGACGATTCTTTTCCGCGATCAGCCGGTTGAGGAGGCCCGTGCTCTTTGTTTCCTCAGTGTCGGGGACAAGGCGGACAGCAACGCCGGTTTCCTTCTGAAACGCCTCTGCGACCGGCCGGGCGAACACGTCGTCGACCGAGGTATAGACGACGACTTCCCCGGGGTTGCGCCAGCTCCAGGGCCGCCACACAGCGAAGGCGAGAACGACAGCGAGCGCCGCAATACCTATCAAAAGCAATCTATTCACAGCTCACTCCTTATCCTCTCGACGGCTTTGGTCGCCAGCGTTTTGGCCAATAGGTCCAAATGTCATCGGGCGCTGAACACAAAGTCGTCGAACTCGGTGACGCTGTCCGCTTTGGTCCATACGCCCACAGCGCCCGCCCCGGAAATATGATCGTCTACGAGATCGATATATTGAACGCCATCGAGGTACACATCGATCTCCTCTCCAGCGAATTCCACGCGCAACACATGCCACTCGTTGAGCGCCACAGGAGCGTCGACATATTTGATCGTCCGGCGCCTGCCTTGCGTCGTGTGGTACAGCGAAACGTTATTCTCAAGCGCGTTGGCGCGCGCGACATAGTAATTGTCGCCGTCCGTCCATCGCCACATGAGCCCGCCGGCCTGATCTTCTTCCCCGCTGAGCGGCCGGAATCTGACCTCGACATATCCGTCGGCGATCGATGCGGGCGTATACGCACACCATGGAAAATCGCCGTTCCCGGACTGTTTGAGAACATTGGGCGGCGTCGGCGCCGTCTCGTTCGCCTCGACCCTCCAAACCGGCGTGCCCTTTCCCGTCACGCCGCATGTCCAATCCTCGGCGAGCGCGCCGGGCGCCGCCGCATCGAAGTTTTCGCCGCCGGCGAGGACCGCCGCCCCGACTGTCGCCATCGCCGCTGCTATCAGTAGGGTTTTCATTTATACCTCCTTCACGGGTTGATTACCGAACTCAACACTGTACCGAGTTTGTGCGAGCGTTCCCTTGAGCCTATGGATCAAGGGCCGCGCCGGAGGCCAGGACGAGACCAACGGCCAGGCGCTTGGGCGCCATGCCGACCGGCAGGATTGCCGACACCTTTCGCTTTTCGACGTCGATAATGCTCACTGAATCCGAACCGGTATTGCTCACGACGGCAAGCTCGCCATTGGGCGTAAAGGCGATCCAGTTCGGATCGTCGCCGACGGGGATGCGCCGCAGCAGCTTTCGGTCGCTTGTGCGGATCACCGCCACGTCATCGGACGTCTGCGTCGTCAGCCAAAGCTCGCGCCCGTCGGGTGTGAGAGCCGCACCATGGGCGTCCTTGCCGTCGGGCGCGAACGTCGGCTCCTCGAATGCGATGCGATCGACCACCTTGTGCGCGTGAAGATCGACGACCAGGACGCCATTCAGCCAGCGCTTGGTCTGGTAGGCCGTTGTTCCGTCAGGAGAGACAGCGAGCACGCGGGGCCAGCCGAAAAGCGGCGTCTCAAACAACACGTCCCAGGATTGCGCATCCAGCGCAATGAGCTTCATGTCGCCCTCGCTGGTCACATAGACGCGCTTGCCATCCGGGCTGAGAAGGGCGATGTGCGGCGCGCGGCCTACTCGCACGACTTTGCTGACTTTGCCCGCTACAGCGTCAACGATGGCCATGGTGTCGCTGCCATTCAGAGTGACAAAAACGTGGTGACTGTCTTCCGAGACGGCGATCTGGTTCGGCCGCTCGCCGACGGCGATGGTTGCGATGACACGGTTTGAACCGGGATCAATCACCGAGAGCGTGCCGTCGCCTTCATTGGAAACATAAACAGCCTTTCCATCCGGCGCGATGGCGACACCGTGCGGCTTCACTCCTGTCTCAATATGAGCGACGACCTGGCCCTCTGAGGTGTCAATGACCGAGACGCCCTCATCTTCGAAATTGGTGACATAGGCGCGGAGCACCTGGTCAGGCGCGGCGTCGTCGGCGCTCTGCTCGCTGCTGGCGCCGAAAGCGGATGATGCGCCTACAAACGCAAAAATGACGGCAGCAAGGCGGATGATCGGCAACATTGGACTTGCCGTTGTTATTCTCATCTTTACCCCTTCACGTTCCCAGTCACCGGATCGACCTCGAGTTCGATCTCCTCGCCGTCCGGCTGATGGACTTCGATCTCCCAAACGCCCCGTTCGAATTCGACCTCGGTGATTGTCCGATAGTCCTGGTCTTCCAGTGCCTTGATGACGTCGGATAAGGGCTTTGCATTCGCCGGCGGCGCTTCATCCGAAAACCAGCTGGCATAGACGCCTGTCGATAAACCTGTGGTGATGACGGCAAGCGCCAAAGTTCTGATCGTTTTCATAAAAAAGTCTCCTCAGCTTCATTGATCTGCAAGTCGGTGGATGGATTTGAGGCCGACCGGCGATCATTCCGTGAGGCTGGCCCGCTTCCATTAAGGCAGTATTATGTGCCGGTCCGGCGGCGCGTGGCGCTCGCCGTCCGGCATAATACTGCGATAATCATGACCAGCCAGTTTGATCTCGCGCAATCGCCGAGAGCATCAGGCGGGTCGTGTAGCGTTGAGGCGCAGGAAAGCGAGGCGCTGATTGTGCGTGTTTTGATTGTTGAAGACGAGCAGCGAATCGCGGAGATCGTCACCGCCGCCTTGCGCAAAGCGGAATTTACGGTCGACGTTGTTGCAACCGCGGCCGATGGCGCCGCAGCGCTTGCGACGATTCCCTATGACGTCGCGATTCTCGATCTCGGCCTGCCGGACGGCGACGGCCTCGATGTGCTCGCGGCGGCGCGCGCGAAAGGCAGATCCGTGCCGGTTTTGATCTTGACGGCGCGCGATGCGATCGAGGATCGGGTCCTGGGTCTCGATGCCGGGGCTGACGACTATCTTGTCAAACCCTTCGCGACCGCCGAACTCGTCGCCCGCGTCAAGGCGCTTCTGCGCCGGCCGGGCGGCGCGCTCGGCGCGGTTCTGAAAGCCGGCAATGTCACACTCGACACGATGGGACGCAACGTGACGGTGGACGATGAGAACATTCTCCTGTCGCGGCGCGAAGTGGCGGTCCTCGAACATCTCATGCGCCGGCTCGGCCGCGTCGCGCCGAGAGACGTGCTGGAAGAAAAGCTCTACGGCATCGAGGAGGAGGTCGACTCCAACGCGGTGCCGGTGCACGTGCATCATCTGCGGCGCAAGCTGATTGAGTGCAACGCCACCGTCGAAATCCACACCGTGCGAGGGATCGGCTATTTGCTCGCCGAGCCGAAGCTATGAGAGTATTTCGCCCGCAATCGCTGCAGCTTCAGCTGACATTCCGGCTGGGCTTGTTGTTTCTTGCGGCCACAGGAATCGCGGTGGGCGCGCTGCTGTATGAAACGAGCCGGGTTGCGGATGAACTCGGCGAAGAGAATCTGATCGAACGCGCGGAAGCCCTTGCGCGCTTCGTCGTCAAAGGGCCGAGCGGCGACACTGTCCTTAACCCGCCGGAGGACATGGCGGCCTTCTATGCATCGCCGACTCAAACATCTGTTTTCGCGATTCGGGATGGCCGTGGCGAAGTGATCGCCGCTTCCGGCGCCGAAATAGAGACGCTGGTCCAGGGTCGCCCCTTGGCCGGCGATGAGCCCCGATTCTTCCGCCTCGAGTCCTTCGGTCCGGCGCGGCAGGACTATTATGGTCTCGATCTCAAGGTGGAAAGCGCCGGCGGTCCGCTCTCAGTGTCCGTTGCACAGTCTGGAGAGACCGACGCTCTTCTTCACGCCATGCTGCGCGAGTTCGTCTTCGATGTGGCGTGGATCATTCCGATCTTTGTCGCCGCCACGCTCCTTGTCGCCATTCTTGCGATTCGCACCGGCCTCAGGCCCTTGCGGCAAGTCTCCGCGCAGGCGGCCAAAATCGACCCGGGCGCGATTTCGGTGCGCCTGCCAATTCAGAATCTGCCAAGCGAGGTCATTCCGCTGGTCGAGGCGGTGAACCGGGCGTTCGACCGGCTGGAACAGGGTTTCGCCGTGCAGCGCCGGTTCACGGCCGACGCGGCGCATGAGTTGCGCACGCCGCTCACCATCATCACCGGCGCGCTCGACGGGATCGAAGGAGACGGGGAACTGGCAAAGCTCCGGAAAGACGTCGCCCGGATGAACCGGCTTGTCGACCAATTGCTGCGCGTCGCCCGGCTCGACAGCGTCGCCCTCGATGTCTCGTCGGATATCGACCTGGCCGCCATTGCGTCCGAAGCCGTGGAATACTTGGCGCCCTTGGCGATCAGCCAAGAGCGTTCAATCGCCTTGGTCGGCGCCGATCGACCGGTTCTGGTCAAAGGCAATCGGCACGCGGTCGAAGATGCTTTGCGGAACCTGATCGAGAACGCCATCGCGCATACCCCGCCGCATACGGAAATCCTGGTTGAGGTCACAAATGACGGCAAGGTCAGCATCGCCGATCAGGGCGGAGGCGTGCGGCCGGAGGATCGGAAACGCCTATTCGACCGTTTCTGGCGCGCCAAAGGCTCCCCAGGAACCGGCGCCGGCCTTGGCCTCGCCATCGTTAAGGAGACGATGAAAGCCCATGGCGGCGAGGTGGTCGTGGACGATGCGCCAGGCGGCGGCGCACTCTTCACGCTGCTCTTTCCGCATCCAGCCGAAACGCCGCATCCATGATCAAAGGAGTGATGTCGCAAACGCGCCGAGCCCGGCCGCGCCGGCAAGAAGCGGAAGCATGCCGAGCTTGAACCGGAAAAGCGCGAGGGCGGCTAACGCCGCCAGCGCGAGGGCGAGAATATCGAGCGAGCCAAAGTCCGGCGCGATCGTGTCGATGGGACCGATGCGGACGTTATGCACGGTCCGGAAGACGACATGCGCGGCGAACCAGACCGAAAGATTGAGGACGACGCCGACGACCGCCGCTGTTACGGCGGCGAGCGCGGCGTTCAGCGCCTTCGCCTTGCGGAGCATTTCGATGAACGGGCCGCCGAGGAATATCCATAAGAAGCAGGGAACGAATGTCATCCACAGCACGATAAGGCTGCCGAGGGCGCCGGCGACTATCGGCGGAAGCCCGGTCGCCGCCTTCGCCGCGGCGACGAACCCCACGAATTGCAGCACCAGCACGAGCGGCCCTGGCGTCGTTTCGGCGAGGCCCAGCCCGTCGATCATCTCGCCGGGCGCCAGCCACCCATAGGTCTCGACAGCCTGTTGCGCCACATAGGACAGCACCGCGTATGCGCCGCCGAAGGTGACGACGGCCATCTTCGAGAAGAACAGCGCTTCCTGCGTAAAGATATTCTCCGGGCCGGCGAAAATCGCCAGCGCCAGAATCGGCGAAAGCCAGAGCGCAAGGCATGCCCCTGCCGCCATCAGTCCGCGCCGCACCGATACTTTGGACC
Organism: uncultured Alphaproteobacteria bacterium; assembly: GCA_938003575.1. GTDB lineage: Bacteria > Pseudomonadota > Alphaproteobacteria > Caulobacterales > Parvularculaceae > Amphiplicatus. The sequence goes on along the minus strand of CALKYG010000283.1, from coordinate 12,620 downwards.
GGTTCGCGGCGCCGGCCTCAGCGCTTGTCTTCGCAACGAACCAGTCCCGCCCCGTCCGCGCGCTTGCAAAGCCAATGGCGGCCGCCGTGGCGACGATCAGCGGAAACGGCGCATTGAACAGGAAGATAGCGATGAAGGCGGCCGCGGCGAGGATATGGGCGGCGCGGGATTTGAGGGCGCGCTTTGCGATCTTCAAAAGCGCCTCGATGACGATCGCGATGACGGCCGCCTTCACCCCGAAGAAAACGCCTTCGATGAGACTCAAATCGCGATACTGCGTATAAAGAATGCTGAGGGCCAGGATGACGATAGCCCCCGGCAGCACGAAGAGAACGCCGGCGGCGACGGCGCCCCGAATCCCGTGGAGGCGCCAGCCGATATAGGTCGCGAGCTGTTGCGCTTCGGGGCCGGGCAGCAGCATGCAGAAATTGAGCCCTTCGAGAAAACGCGCTTCGTCGATCCATTTGCGCTCGTCGACCAGCATCCGGTGCATCAGCGCGATCTGCCCGGCCGGCCCGCCGAAGCTCAACACGCCGATCCGCAGCCAGACCCGAAAGGCCTCGCCGAAACTTGGCGTTGGCGTCGTCGCGTTCGCGGCTTCCGCATCCAAATCAACCGGCTCCGGCATGCGCCCCCGCTCCTTGTCCGCGAATAACCGGCGCCGCCCGGTCGAATCGACCCACGTCGCTCAAATCACGCCGCCTTCTTGAAGGCGTTGTCCGCACGGTCCCAGGCAAGCGCGTTCATGAACGCCCCGACATAGGCGCCGGCGTCGGCGCCGTAATCCATCGCGTAGGCGTGCTCATACATGTCAAGTGCGACGAGAACGGCTCCGTCCGCAGCGGTCATCGTGTGGTCTGCCGCCCAGACGTTCATCAGGCGTCCAGCGCGCGGGCTCCAGGTGAGAAGCACCCAGCCCGATCCGCCGCCAAGCGCCTTTCCCATCGCCGCAAACTCCGCACGCCAGCGATCGAATGAGCCGAAGTCCGAGTCGATCCGTCGACGGAGCGCCTTGCCGGGCTCCCGCTTGCCGAAAAGGCCGGCGAAATAAACCTCGTGCAGGATCGCCGAATTAAGCGCGATCAGCTCCTCGCGTTTGAGGCCGTTCAGCGCAAAGCCGGGTTCGGCCGCGGGATCGAGCGCGGCGAGTCGCGTCTGGATCGCCCCGAGGCGCTTCACCGCGCCAGTGTAATTTTTCTCGTGATGGCTTTTGAGCAGCCGCTCCGAGAGACCGGAAATCGAAGCCGGATCGAACGGCAGCGGCGCCGGATCATAGGAAATCATGGTCGATGGTCCTTCCTCAATGGCGCCGGCGGCGTTCGCAGTAAGCGAAGCGGCCGCTGCGGCGGTTACGACGGAACGTCTTGTCATTGTCTTCATGGTTCACCTCTCTTGAGCATCCGGGGTCCAGGCGTGGCGCTCGCCGCGCGCATTCGCGGCCCACGCATAGAGCGCGTCATAGACGATGAGGCCCTGGCGCAGAAGCGCCTGATCGTCGGAGAAATTCCGCGCGAGCCCCAGGGAGATCGCGTGGAGGCCCGCCGCTTCCGGCGCGAGGCCGTGCCGATCGATGTCGGCGCCACGCACGATCACGGCGAGCGCGTGGAGCGCAGGCTCGTCGAGACGAAACCGGCGCAGCAGCACATCGAAGCTGCACAATTCGCCCTCATGGGAAATCGGCGCGCCGGGAATGTCGAAGGCGACGGCGCGCTCGCGCGCGGCTGTTTCGAGCACGCGCTCCGTCGGCGCATAAAGGATGGTCGCTTTGGGATCGATGAATCGCAGCACCGCCCAAGGACAGGCGATGCGGTCGATTTTCGGACGCTCGCGCGTCACCCATTTGCTCGGCCTTCGGCCGGCGACGACTTCCTGCAGTATGTCTTCGAGGAGATGAGGCTCTTTCGTCATGCATGCGCTCCTTCCCGCAAGGGATCGGAGCGGGTCTTGGACGAAAGCCGTCTGACCGGGCGCCCGCGCTGGCCCGGTAGGACCTTCATGCCATGACGCTGCGGAGCATGCAAGGCGGCAGTGAAGGCACCAAGTCCTTGCCCACAGGATCTAACATCGTCGCCGATATAATTTTGAGTCGATGCAACGTCCGCAGGCGAGCTGTAAGCGGAAATTCAAATGCGTTCGAGCTTCAGCCGCCCATGCCCCACTTGCGACCTTTCAATCGCCTGCGGCGGCAGCACGAAACGGTGACTCTGAAATAGTCAGTTTAGTAATCCTCGTTACCGATGCGCCGGTTTTGAGGTGATGGCTTAACTTCACTCGGCGAGCAGCAACTCCGCCATCCCATCGAGACGAGCCTTGACATGCGGCCAATTCGGCATCGCCTGACCGAGCAGGTCGTAGAAGCGCTTGCCGTGATTTCGTTCGCGCAAATGGCAGATTTCATGGGCGATGACATAGTCGATGCAGTCATTCGGCGCGCGAATGAGACTCGGGTTCAGATGAATCTTGCCGTCCGGCGAGCAACTGCCCCACTGCTTCTTCATCGGGATCAATTTAAGACCCGGAGGATGCGGCAGCCATCTGACCGACGACGCGACGACGTCTAGCCGTCGCTCGAAATGCTCTGCCCCGCGTTCAAGATACCAGTTCCGCAGCCGCCGCCGGATCGCGGCCGGATCCGTTGTTCTGCTGACGACGACGATCTTGCCCGCCTTGAGGCGTACATGTTCCGCTGCCTTCTTCGCCAACTCGATCTTAAGTTGATAACGCCGGCCGATGTAGAAGTGCGTTTCGCCGCTGACATATTCCCGTTTGAGCCGGAAGGACTGCGCTTCGGCCGCACGCTCAAGCTGCCTTGAAATCCAGCGAGCGCGCCTTTGCACCGCCTTCGAGATTTCGGAACCGGTTGTTTCGGCGGGCGCCTCAACCTCGACTTCCGCGTTCGGGTGCACATGAATGCGAACTTTTCCTACGAGGGTCGGCGCCGCCACGACATTGTAGGCGATTGTTCGATCCCCGTATCTGAGCGCGCCGCGCATCAGAGGTCACCACGCGAGAGCCCGATCCGAACGGTCTCAATAATCTTGTCGGTTGCCGCCTTGGCCGCGTCGAGGCCTATTTCCTTGAACAATAGCGGTAGGACGTTCTTTCTGACGGATGCTTCGATATTCTGCGGATTCAGTGAATTTTCCGCGACCGCGTCCGTAACGATCCGGTCGATCTCCGTCCCTAATTCCGCGAAGCGGTCGATTGAACCATTTTCATCCGCCAGCTTCAGTATCCCGAAATAAGCTCTTGCGTGTTTGTTCTTGGCGATTGCGGACGGGAAATCGTCGATCTCGCGCCCCGATACCTTTTGTTCAAAATCCTTGAACAGGGCGTATTGCTTGAATGGATGCTCGAACATCGCGGCGGCTTCCGCGATCGCCTGCTTCAGAAGCTCCGAGAAATACGCCTGCGCGTAAGGATCATCGACGAGCGTCTGCTCGATCGTGCGCTTCAGCCGCGAGCGGATAAGGTCGGTCTCATTGCGCAGCTTCTCGTCAGACCAATCTTCCGGATTTTCCTTGAGACCAAGCTCATTCACGAGATAGACGCCGCCGGACTCTTTGATCTCTTCCCCGACGACATGCCGGTCGACCAGTTTTCGGATTTGATCCTCATAGGCGCTGAAATTGACCGTCTCTTGCGCGTCTTGCTTGGCCGCGCGGCGAATCTCGCTGAAAAATTTCAGGTCACGCTTGTATTCGGCGATTTTCGCTTCCGTGACGGAGCTGTCCTCAAAGAAGGACTGCGATCCAAGCGCCACCTTAAGGCACATCCCGAAATTCGTCAGCGCCTCATAGAAATCCTCGCGCACCTTCTGGTTGACGTCGATGGATTGGCCGTTGTCGCCGGTCTCAAAGGACGGGATCAGCAATTGCCGATACTGTTCGCGGTCAGACCTATTTTTCACCGGCTTGAAGATCGCCCAAAGAGCATCATGCAGAGCGGGTAGCTTCTTGTACTCCGTCGAGACATTCGAATAGAGGCCGTCAATATCATCGATATCAAAGCCGCCCTGCGTGCGTTCGGCGAGGTCCTGATACTCCGTGATCGCCGTATCGAGTTCCTTCAGGATGCCGCGATAATCGATGAGGTAGCCGAACGGCTTGTGCTCATGCAGGCGGTTCACGCGGGCGATCGCCTGAATGAGATTGTGCTGTTTCAGCGGCTTGTCGATATAAAGAACGGCGTTCTGCGGCTCGTCGAAGCCCGTCAGCAGCTTGTCGACGACGATCAGAATATCCGGCGCGCCGGGCTCGGCGAAATCGTCGATGATCCGCCGTTCATACTCCTCCGGATCGTCGAGGACATTGTCTTTCCACCACTGCTGAACTTCGGGAAGCTCCGCCTCGTCAACGTCCTCGTGCCCTTCGCGCGTATCGGGCGGCGAAATGACGATCGCGCTCGTCACCTTGCCGGTCGCGTCCAGCGCCTTCTTGTAGCGCACGGCGGAGAGCTTGCTGTCGGTCGCGAGTTGCCCCTTCAATCCCTTGTCGAGTGATTTGAAATTCTCCTCGAAATGGCTGGCGATATCCCAGGCGATCAGGTTGATGCGGTCCTGCGCGCCGTAGACTTGCCCCTTCTTGCTGTACTTCTCCTTGAGGTCGCTCTTCTGCTTGTCGGAAAGGCCGTCCGTAATCTTCTTGAACCATTTGTCGATCGCCGCGTCATTGACGTCGAGCACGGGCTTGCGCTCTTCGTAGAGCAGCGGCGTCACCGTGCCGTCGTCGACCGCGCGCTGCATCGTATAGGCGTGGACGATCGGCCCGAATTTGTTGGTCGTCTTGTCATCCTTGAGAAGCGGCGTGCCGGTGAACGCAACGTAGGAAGCGTTGGGCAGCGCCTTCTTCATGCGTTCGTGGTTTTCCCCGCTTTGGCTACGGTGCCCCTCATCGACGAGCACGATGATGTTGGGCGACGGATTGTAGCATTCCGGCAGCCTGGCCGCCGTGCCGAACTTGTTGATGATCGAGAAGATGATGCGTTCATTGCCTTGGCCGATCCGCCGCGCGAGATCGCGCCCCGTCGAGGCCTTCGCCTTGTTCTCCTCGCGATTGCCGATTTGCGAGAGGCCAAGCGCGCCGCCGGTGAGAAACGTCCGCGCCAGCTGCTTCTCAAGGTCGATCCGGTCGGTGACGACAATTACCCGGCATTCGGCGAGCGCCTCCATAAGGAGGAGCGCCTTGCACAGGAACACCATGGTGAAGCTCTTGCCGGAGCCCGTGGTGTGCCAGATGACGCCGCCCTCGCGCCCGCCGTCCTGCCGCACCGACGAGATGCGCGCGAGCAGCGCCTTGATGCCGAACGCCTGTTGATAGCGCGCGGCGATTTTCCCGGCCTTGCGGTCGAAAATGATGAAATAGCGGATGAATTCGAGCAGGCGCTCTTTCGACAGCAGGCTGATCAGCAGCCTGTCCTGATCCGTGACGAACTGGACGTCTGACCAGAGCGCATCGAATTGCCGCTGAACGGAGGCAGGGAGACCGAACAAAAGCGCGGCGCGCGCGGCGGGCGGCAACGGCGCGTTCTTCACCGTCGCAAAATGCGTTTCGTCAAATTCCTCTTCATGCCATTTCGACCAGAACTTGGCGGGGGTCTTCGTCGTGGCATAGCGCCCATCTGTCGCGCTGATCGACATCAGCAATTGCGAATAGGCGAAGAGGTGCGGAATCTCGTCATTCTTCTGGTTGCGGATGTTCTGGCTGATCCCCTCCGCCACCATGGAAGTGTTCGGGTTGCCGGAATCGGGGCGCTTCGCTTCGATCACCACGAGCGGCAGGCCGTTGACGTAACAGACGATATCCGGGCGGCGCGTGCGCGTGCCGTCGGTCGTCACGACCTCCAGCTCTTCGGTCACGAGGAAGCAGTTATTCGCCGGGTCTTGCCAGTCGATGATCGGGATGGTCGCCGAGTGCTTCTTGCCGTCAACAAATTCCGTCACGGTGACGCCAAGGGCGAGCATGTTGTAAATCCGCTCGTTCGCGGTCAGCAGCCCTTCCTGCATCTGCGGCGTCGCAAGATCGCGCACGATCTGGTCGATCGCGTTGGGGGAAAGGGGATAGCTCCGCCCCTTGAAGTCGAACTTGCGCTTTTTCAGCGCCTCGACCAGCACGCCCTTCAGGATGACGCCCGTGGTGCCGTCCCGCATCGCCAGGCACTTGTCCGCCGGCAGAAAGTCCCAGCCCAGCGCCAGCAGCGTTTGCAGCGCCGGAATATGCGCGGAATATTGCTCGGCGGTGTTGGGCGCGCCGGTCATGCCGCTTCCGCCTCTGCCTCAATTGCTTTTGTCTTCCGCTTTCGCTTCTTGCCGACCGATTGAGGCGTTTGATTCTCGACAAAGCAATACTCCGCTTCGATACCCATGCGGCGCAGCTCTTTCATCGTTCTCTTGAGGCTGATACGCGAGAAAAGCGGCAGGTTTAGTGATTTGTCGTCCTTGTTTTTGTGAGTGACGATATGAAAGGCGACCTTGTAATTTTTCCCTTCGAACGCTTCCAGAAACGCCGCCTCCTCGCCGTCTGGCGCCTTATCGGCAGCCAGCGCCTTTAGATTTTCGAGCGCTTCCTCTTCGTCGCGGATGAGTTGAATTGAATTCAGCCCCTGATTGAAGAGGTGGCTAAGGGTCGCTGATACAGTCGACTTTTTGACGTGATGCAGAACAATGGCATTTTGAGTAACTTCAAAAATGTCACAAGGTTCGACCTGCTTTTGTCCGGCAAGTGAAATGTTGCTCTTATCCATGCAAAGGCTGTTTTCATTGGCTGCCGCGCACGCCGAATTGAATACGGCTTCATCGGCGTGGTTGTATGCGAGCAGGGTGGTGTCCGCGCAAAGCGGATCGAGATAGTCGGAGAGCGAGCTAACGTAATCGCCATTCACCTGGTACCAGTTGCCCTCGCAGAGGTGATACGTCTCCGCGCCGCCATCGAGCGTCGTATCGAAGATCAGGCATTTCAGGATGCTTGGCCTGTCGCCTCGCGGCTGCCCATCGTCATTCGTAAGAACCAGATTGTGCTTCTTAAGCGTTTCTATCGACGCAATCGCGAGATCGAACCCCGCTTGTTCAAGATAATCATAGTAGCGGCCAATGAATACATCGTCGTAGAAAAGCCCCGTTCCCTCGCCGGAGAATGTCGCATACATCTCGTCGGCGTAATCCACGATATCCGGGATCGTCAGGATCAGATTGTCGTCTTTGTCCCGCAGCGCGGCGATCAGCTTCGCATTCAGGGCGTCAATCTTAACCGGGTCTTTGACCGGTGATACGTTCTGGATGTCGGGGAATGAAATCTTGTAAGTTTCATCTTCGTAAAGCTCCAACAACTTCCCGCATAGATCGGCAAGACCGTCAGGCCCGACATCGGAACTGACGCGAATGCTGCTGGCGCCCGTTGCGTGTTTGAAGAACGGTTTGTGCTCGGCTTTCACCTTTCCTGTAAGGCTTTTAAGAATTGTGCTGTCTCGATCAAAATCAAAATAGGTTAGATCGGAGTCCACGGGCATCTGCGTGCGCTGGCGCTTCGCTTTTTCAGGACTTAGCGAGTCGAGGCTTTTGAGCTTGTCCGGGTCGAGACAATTCAGCGTGACGCGCAGCCCGAAATCATACTCGTAACTTTCCGGCTTAAGGTTGTGATAGACGTGGCCGAAGGTGATGGCGAACGTCCGGTCGCCCACCGGAAGGAAGACGATTGCCCCTTTCAGGGTCTGCATGAGCGGCTGCTGAATTCCGAAATAGCCTTTCCACCAAGGCGGCGTCGGCGGGTTGTCCAACACAAACAACCTCGCGTCATCTGGAAGATCGTCACCCTGCATTTGATCGTTGAGGGCGTGATCGTCTTTCAGAGTATTGGCGGCCGTGAAGCCGTCCTTCAGAAGGTAGATGGAAAACGAGTGTGATTTCGTCATGCCGCTTGCGCCTCCCCTTTGACCTTGACGCGGCGCTTACCGGTCAGGAGTTGCTGCATCAGAGCGGATTTTTCTACTCGAAGAGATTCAACGAAGGGTCGAAGGCTGGCAATCTTATTCTCCGCTACGCCAATCACCTCGCTGATCCGCGTTTGCTCCTTGATAGACGGTAGCAAGATTGGCGCTGTTTCAATGGCATCAACCGTTAAGCCGAAGCGCGTTGCGCCGTTTGCGCGTGATGAAAAGAAATAGCGCGTATGGGGGTGGTCGAAATAGAACTTCAAAAACCGACCATCGAGCGGTTTCTTTGGCCGTATGATTGCGAGATGATATCCGCAAACTAGATCGCCTGCGGTTGATGCGACATAGCTCGGGATTGCGATGTCGTCTGGGGCCTCCGAATCTTTGGTGATCAGAACGTCACCTACCTTCAATCCGAATTTGGCTATTTGCGCTGAGGTCGCAGTCGCGCGCATGAACGGCATATCGTTCTTAATCTGATCCGCGCGATAAACATCCATGTAGTTGCATAGGCGAATGGGCTGCTCAGCGGCGTCGGTCTTCTTGTCCACGTTGGAAACGATAATATGTGCGGCTTGATCCAATCTCATTTTTTGCCACTCCCCGCTAAACCCCGGCAGGCGTTTTTTGCCGGTTAGCAGTTGCTGCATGAGGGCTTTTTTCTGCGCCTCGCTGTTGGCGATCAGCTTCTCGGTCGTCTCAATCGCGCGATCCCAGGTCGAGAGAATTTCCGCAATGCGCTTTTGTTCAGCGAGCGGAGGAATATTGAAATCCCACTTCAACCAGCGTTCGAGTTTAAAAATCATTTTTTCGATATGAACGCCGATGCTGGAATGAAAGCAGGTCTGCTGAAAGTAAACGGAATTGGCGAGGTAGTTCAGGAACTCCAAGCAAATTTTGTCATTGCCGCGAAGTATCGAATACTCGTTTGATACGATTGAACCGTCCAGCGCGGCAGGGACGAGCCCGCAAGCGCCATGTACGATCTGCCGCTTTGAAATGAGAAAGTCGCCGTGTTTGATTTCAAATTGAGATTTAACTGAAATGTCGCGTCCGTTGAGCTTTTCGCGCAGGACGACGCCTCCGCGTGAGCGCTTAACGGTTACCAGCCGATACGCTTCGTCATCTTTCATGACCAACGGGCGCGCAGCTGAGCGCAGATATTTTGACATTGGCGCTCTGTTCCAGCCGCTCGGCGTTGGCGGAAGACTTGGAATTCCCGACTGCACCGAGACGGGGTAGGCTGAGGACTTGGAGACGATGCTCATTCCTCGCCCCCCTTCTTGCCCTTCCGCTTCCCCTTGGGCTTCGCGGCCTCAAGCGCCTTCGTCTTCTGCACGGCCTCCAGAAAATGTGCCTCGACGGGGCTTGGCGCGTTGATGGCTCTTGCGCGCCAGCGGTCATATTCCTCGCCGCCTTTTTGCCTGGCGAGTTGCGCGCTCACCCGCCCTGCATGGGTCAGCACGTCGCGGTCGCCGAGCTTCAGAAATTCGTCGAGCTTGGCGATCCAGTCGCTCATGCGCATCGGCTTGCGGCTTAACGCCTGAAGCTCCGCGAATTCCAGATAGGCGGTGACAATGCGGTTCAGCGCTTCAAGTTCATCGGCTTGCAGATAATTCTTGGCGATGACCGCATCGGTCTTGCGCGGAGGGCCGCCCTTCGCCTGGTTCGCCCAGGCGGTGAGCCCCATGTGATCCTTGCCGGCGTCGGCGCGCTTGACCACGATCTCCGCCGCCGTCGATCCATGCGCGGCGAAGTGCATCTTGTTCTGCACGGTCTGGAAAAACCGTTCGGAGGCCTCGGCGCGCGCGTCGTAATCGACGCTCGTCGCGTAGATATCGAGCACCTTTTTGTAAAAGAGCTTTTCCGAGGAGCGGATGTCGCGGATGCGCGCGAGCAGTTCTTCGAAATAATCCGCGTCGGGGTCTTTCAGGCGCTCGTCATTCATGACGAAGCCCTTGACCAGATATTCAGAGAGCGCCGCCGCCGCCCACCGCCGGAATTGCGTGCCGCGCGGGGAGCGGACCCGGAAGCCGATGGCCATGATCATCGGCAAATTGTAGTGGGAGACCTGCCGCTCGACCTGCCGGCCGCCTTCGGTTTGAACTATTGAGTAATTCTCAATAGTTGCCTCAAGCTGCTCGCCGTCCGCGATTATCCCCTTGATATGCTTGTTGATATTGGAAACGCTTGTCTGGAACAGCTCCGCCAGCTGAACCTGCGTCAGCCAGACATTGCCGTCGATCTCCCGCAAGGCGATCTGGGTCAGCCCGTCCTCGGTCTGATAGAGAATCAGTTCGCCCTTCGAGCCGTCCGGCGGGGTGCTCTCGCTCATACGGTGTACCCCAGCTCCTTGAGATAGCCGTCCATTTTCGTTTCAAGCTCGGCGAGTTCGGCCTTCAGCTTTTCGCGCTCGGCGCGCACCGCCATCAGGTCGATTTCGGCTTCCTCCTCGAACGTGTCGACATAGCGGGGGATGTTGAGGTTGAAATCGCTCTCGGCGAGCTCCTTCGGGCTGGCTAGATAGGCGTATTTGGGAACGCTCTGGCGCGCCTCGAACGTCTCCATGATCTTTTTGAGATTGTCGTCGGAGAGCTGGTTCTGGTTCTTGCCGGACACAAACTCCCGGCTCGCGTCGATGAACAGGACCTTGTCGTCGGATTTGCGTTTCTTCAGCACAAGGATCGCCGCCGGAATGCCGGTGCCGTAAAACAGCTTCTCGGGCAGACCGATAACTGTATCGAGAAGGTTTTCCTCGACCAGCTGCTTGCGGATTTTGCCTTCCGACGATCCACGGAACAGCACGCCATGCGGCGCGACCACCGCCATGCGCCCGGTTTTGGGTTTCATCGTCTCGATCATGTGGAGGATAAAGGCGTAGTCGCCCTTCGTCTTCGGCGGGATGCCGCGCCGGAAGCGCCCGAACTTGTCCGCCTCCGCCGTGCCGTGGCCCCATTTATCAAGGCTGAAGGGTGGGTTGGCGACGACGATATCGAAATGCTTCAGCCGGTCCTCGCCGTCGAGGAGCTTCGGGTTGCGGATCGTGTCGCCCCATTCGATGCGGTGATTGTCTTCGCCATGCAGGAACATGTTCATTTTGGCGAGCGCCCAGGTGCTGCCGATCGATTCCTGACCGTAAAGCGCGTATTTTTTGGACTTGTTGAAGCGCTGCTGGATCAGCCGACCACACTTCATCAGGAGCGAGCCGGAGCCGCAGGTCGGATCGCAAATCTCGTCGCCTTCCTTCGGATCGACGAGCCGCGCCATCAATTCCGAGACTTCAGGCGGGGTGTAGAATTCCCCCGCCTTGCGGCCTGAATCTGCCGCGAACTGCTTGATTAGATACTCGTAGGCATTGCCGATGATATCGAGCTTGCCGATGCGCGAGGGGCGAAGGTTCAGCGTGTCCTTCGCGAAATCCTCAAGCAGGTCTTTCAGAAGCTCGTTCTTCTGCGCTTCCTCGCCCAGCTTGTTCGAGTTGAAGCTGATATCCTGAAACACGTCGCGCAGCTTGGCGATGTTGGCTTCCTCGATCGCGTGCAGCGCCTTGTCGATGCGCTCGCCATTGCCGGCCTCGTGGCGGCGCTTGTAAAGCGTGTAGAAGTTGGCGCTCTCGGGGAGAATGAAGCGCTCCGTCTTCATCATCTCCGTGATCAGCTTAGGCTCGTCGCCATAGTCCTTTTTGTAGCCGTCATAATGATCTTGCCACACGTCGCTGATATATTTCAGGAACAGCATGGTGAGGACATAATCCTTGTAGATGTCCGCCGAGACGGTTCCCCGGAATGTGTCGCAGGCCGACCACACGGCCTTGTTGATGTCGTCCTGTTTGATGGCTTGGGTCATTGTCTACCTCATGCGTCCGGTCAGCAGATCCGCCGCAACGGAATCCAGTTGTTGTTGTCTGTTCGTGAGAAGGGCGTTCAGTTGCCGCTTCTCTTCAAGCGCCGCATTCCAGAGGTCTGCGATCATTCTTTGTTTGGACACGGATGGAACAGCGACTTCCAGGCCTTCCAGCACGCTGCGGCGAATATTGGGGATATGCGATCCTGTGGCAGACTGCCGAAAATAATCTTGCGCCGGTTTCTGATTGATCTGCCAGGCGAGGAAATAAGGGTCGATTCTCGCCTTGTCCGAAACCTTCAGAACGAAGAAGTGGGGCGAGCACACGGCCCGTTCGGGCGTATTTCTGAGGGCAAGCGCGTAGTTGTTCGTCCCGCGGGCGGCAAAAAGAATGTCGCCGTCGCCTAGCCAACTCACGGGCCGTTTGCCCGTAAGCGCGACGCGCGGAACCCTGGCCCAATCGACTGAGGCCCCGTCGACGATATCCCGCATCTGGACGAAGCTGACATCGCCAGCTTGGAGCGCATCCGCCGCTGTGCGAAGGGGAAACCCGGCGGAGATGGTTGCCAGCGTTCCGAGATTCAATTTAAATGCATCAATCGTCATGATGCACGATAACTAGGCGGCTAGCCGTAATCTGTCAAGAGGTGTGGCAGCATCACGTTTGCTGCAAAAAATATGATCATCGCCACAAATAGCGGTCGCGCTTCGGGGCGGGGAGTGCAGCTTTCAAGGTCAAAAATTCACACAATCCTCCACACTTCCTTGCTCGCCTCATCCCGGATGAGATCGATGCGTTCGCCGTCAAAGTGATAGGCGAGCGCCCTCCCCAGGACCGGGATTGTGACGAC
>CALKYG010000282.1 GCA_938003575.1 uncultured Alphaproteobacteria bacterium | reverse complement strand
GACTGGAAACTTCACCCAGATCGTCGTCGATGTGTGATCGTGATATTCGATCTCGGCCTCGGCGAGCGCGGTCTGTTCCACCGGCGACCACATCACCGGTTTCGACCCGCGATAAAGGAGGCCCTTGTCGACGAATTTAAAGAGTTCGGCGACGATCGCGGCTTCCGCGTCGAACGCCATCGTCGTATACGGATTATCCCAGTCGCCGACGACGCCGTAGCGCTTGAACTCGTCGCGCTGGATCGCCACCCATTTCTCGGCGTAGGCGCGGCAGGCGGCGCGGAATTCCGGCACCGGCACTTCGCGCTTTGATTTGCCGCGCGAGCGGAAGTCTTCTTCGACCTTCCACTCGATCGGAAGGCCGTGACAGTCCCAGCCCGGCACGTAATTGGAATCAAACCCCATCATCTGGCGCGAGCGCACGACGAGGTCTTTCAAGATCTTGTTGAAGGCGTGGCCCATGTGAAGGTGGCCGTTGGCGTAGGGCGGGCCGTCATGCAGGACGTATTTCGTCCGTCCGGCCGCCGCTTTCCTGAGCTGGCCGTAGAGGTCGGCGGCGTCCCAGGCCTTCAGGAATTCCGGCTCGGCCTTGGGCAGGCCCGCGCGCATCGGAAATTCCGTCTCGGGCAGGAACAGCGTCGTCTTGTAGTCGCGGGACGCATTGTCGGGCGATGCATCAGGCATCGGTCAATCTCTCTTGAATGGTGTTGCCGAAAATAAGGGGCGAGGAGGAGAAACCCGCAGCCGGCCTTCGCGTCAAGCCGAAGCGACGCGCAAGACCCGGTGCGGGCCGCTAATTCGGGACTTCCGAATTCGGCCCGTGCCGGTGATCGAAATAACGGTTCTCAGCGCCATGCCCGCGCTTCTAGCAGGGCTTTCCTTGCTAGTCGACCTGGAGGAAACGGACCCCTTGCCCGTCGGCCTCGCAGACGAACCGCCGGGTCCAGCTTTCGCCGCGCGGGTTCGACGCGCGGAACTGCGCTTTCATCCGGACCGACCCGTCGGCGAGCTGTTCAACCTCGGTCGGCGCGCCCGGCATGGCGACGGTCATTCCGCCCGCCCCGGCCGCGCCGCGCGTTTCGGCGACGCACTCCCGAAAGGCGGCGGCGATAAGGGTGCGGCCGTCTGGACCCGCCTCGCCGCCAAGAAGGATGTCGTCGATTTCATTATCCGGCCCGACCGAACCATATCGGCGATCGTCGCCGCGATCATCGAAATCGCGGCCGTCATAGCGCCAGTCGGCGTCGCGGTCGTCATACCGCGGATCGTCGCGCCGGTAATAATACTCAGCGTCAAAAGCGCCGCGGCGGGACCGATCGTCATACCGGCGATCGGAGTAATAACGGTCGTCATAGCGGTTGCGATTGTCGATCGCGCGGTCGATGAGAATGACGCCGCCGATGATTCCCGCCGCAATCAGCGCCGCTTCGCCGCCGCTAATCCGGCTGCGGCGATGATGACGGTGATCATAGTAGCGGTAATGGCTGTAATGCGGCCGATAGCCGTAGCTGTAATGACGCGGCTGATAATAATAACCGCCATGGCGGCCGCCTCCGCCCCCCGCAAACGCCGGCGCCGGAACAGACGCCGCGACGCCGATCGCGGCGGCTGATATCAGCAGCTTACGGATGTTCCGGCTTACCGAACCGACTGCGTTATTCGACATCACTGCTGCTCCTGCCTTCACGGCGGGTTCGCGCCGCCGCGACGAACCTGCACGATCGGCGTCCTTTGGGGCGATTTTGCGGCGTCGCCCGCGACGGCGCGCCCCGAAAACGCACGCCGCGGCAAGGTTAACAGCGAGGGTCGCTTCGCCGCAACGCGACTCTCCGGTCCTTGCTCAACCGCGGCGCCGGCTGCGCCCTCATTCAGCCGTCGGGCGCGCTTGCTTTGGGGCGCGACCGGCGCAATTCTCGGCCCGATGCGTTTGACGCCCTTCGTCCCCGCCGCTTTCGCCGCAGCCCTGCTCGCCAGCTGCGCCGGCGGCCCTTCGTCCGTCGATTGCACGGCGATCGACTGGACCGCGCTTGGCTTCGACGATGGAAGCAGCGGCGCTGGTCCCGGAATGTTCGACCAGCGGACGGACGCCTGCGCAAACCCCGTCGATTCAGCCTATTTCGCGGCCTACAGCGCCGGACGGGAAGAGGGACTTAAAACCTACTGTTCCTCGTCCGGCGGTTTTGCGGCGGGCCGAAAGGGCGAGGAATATTCAGGCGCCTGCGATCTGGAATCGGAATTGCAATTCCTTGAGAGCCACGCGCTCGGGCTAAAGTTGTTTGCGCTCACCGAAGCCGGAGAAAAAGCGGTTCGCGACTACGAGGCGGCGATTTCGGATCTCGACCAGCACCGGTACCTGCTCCGCGTGTCCGAAAAGCGGTATTCAAAACCCTCAATCAGCAACGAGGACCGCGAGCAGGAACGCCAGGACGCCGAATTCCGGCGCCGCGAGATTGCGCGCATCGAAGGCAAATTGACGGAAATGCTCAGCGAGATCGAGAAAACGCGGGCGGCGCTCGAGGCTTACCGGATCGAACTTCTGACCATGGGCCTTGAGCTATAGGCGTCCGAGGATTCTGCGCGCCTCAAGGCAATCATCGGCAATTTGAGCTTTCAAGGCGTCGAGGCCCTGAAATTTCATTTCATCGCGAATGAACGCGACGAAGTCGACCGCAATCGACATTCCATAAATCTCTCGCGCGAAATCAAAGAGATGAATCTCCAGCAGCGGCGCCGGAGCGCCGACAGTCGGCCGGCGCCCGAAATTCGCGACGCCGTCGAGCGTCTCGCCGCCGACGATCACGCGCACGGCGTAAACGCCCCGGCGCGGCTCAATCAGTTCGCCGAGCGTCAAATTCGCCGTCGGAAAGCCGAGGGTGCGGCCGACCTTGTTGCCGCCCTCCACGACGCCTTCGACGCGCCAGAGGCGGCCGAGCATCGCGGCGGCGCGGTCGACGGCGCCGGAGAGCAAGGCCTCGCGGATCGCCGTCGATCCGATCTTGTCGGAATGGCCCTTTTCCGCCAGCGGCTCGACGATGAGCGCCTTGAGGCCGATGTCGTCGCAGAGCTTTGCAAGGCCAGCGGCGTCTCCCGCGCGCCCCGCCCCGAATCGGAAATCGGCGCCGACAACGACGCCGGAAAGGCCGAGCTCGCCCTTCAGAACGTCGCGCACGAAGGCGTCCGGCGTCAGAGACGCCAGTCTCTCGTCAAAGGAGAGCGTGAGAACCGCATCGATTCCCGCGTCGATCAGCAACCGATCCCGGACCGTCGGCGACGTGATCAGGAACGGCGGGTCATGCGGACGAAAAAAGCGGCGCGGATGCGGATCAAAGACGACCGCGCCGGAACGGGCGCCGCTCTCCCCGGCGAAGGAGCGCGTCCTTTCTATCAGAATGCGGTGGCCGCGATGAACGCCGTCGAAATTCCCGACTGCTGCGATGATCGGCGAAATCGCGTTCACCAGAAAAGCCCCGTTGCTGCAAAATCCGCACTGACGCCCGCGCGGTCAAGCGAATGTTCGATTGACTCCTCGTCGAGCGCACTCTGGTGCACGCCGCCTTCCCCTGCGACGAACAGCGACGGGAAGCTGTTGCGATTGGCGCCGGCGATATCCGTCGCGACCCCGTCGCCGATCGCAAGAACACGGCCGCGGTCAAGAGCCCGGCCGCCTATTTCCTGAAGGCGGCGCAACGCAAGGTCGTAGATCGGCGCATGCGGCTTGCCGCCGTAGATCGTTTGCCCGCCTATTTTCTCATAGGCTTGCGCCAGCGCGCCGGCGCAATAGATCAGCCGCTCGCCCCATCGCACGACGATGTCAGGATTGGCGCAAACCATCGGCAATCGCCTGGCGGCGGCGCGCGCCAGAAGCTCGGCGTAATCCGCAGGCGTTTCACTCGAATCGTCGAAGAGACCGGTGCAGACGATAAAGCCGGCCTCATCGAGTGAGGCGAATCCGACGCCAAGGCCTTCGTAAAGCGTCTCATCCTTATCCGGACCCAATCTGTAGACCGGTGCGGGAAGCAGCGCGCTGATTGCGGCGCGGGTCGCATCGCCCGAAGTCACGACAGCGTCGTACGCGCTGCGCGACAGGCCAAGCCGATCGAGTTGCGGCGGGATCACCGACGACGGTCGCGGCGCATTGGTCAGTATGACGACCGGCCCGCGCGTGCGACGAAATTCGACCAACGCATGCTCGACCCCGGGAAACAACGAAACGCCGTTATGGATGACGCCCCACGCATCGCAAAGCAGCGCGTCGAAATCGTCGGCGATTTCCGACAGGTTTTTCAGGAACCGGGGGGCGGTCATGAAACGAGGCGTAATTCGCCGCGCTTGCGCCGGTCAAGCGGCGACTGGAGTCTCGGCCGCTTCGTCTTGGACGCCGAGATAGAAATCGGCCCGGCGCGCCGCGCCGAAGAGATTGCCCTGACCGTAGTCGATGCCGAGGCTAAGGATCTCCGGCATATGGTTTTCAAACTCGATCTTCTCCGCAATGAGGTCGACGCCGGCGTCAGCCAGCCTCTTGCGGAATGCGCGAAGGCGCGCGACCGACGCTTCATCGCCCCGGCCGGCCGCCAGGAGAAGGCTGGCGGGCGCCTTGGCGAAGGAGAAATTGCGCGCCTTCAGATCTTCCCAGTCGAGATCGATGGAGTGGACGTGATCAATCGAAAACTCAAACCCCTTGGCGGCGATCGCATTGAGGTTTTCAGTCACGCGCGGATGCATTGTCTGAACGGCGGGATAGGTGAACTCGAAAATAAGGTTTGTCGCCAGATCGCTGTTCAATTCCAGATAATCCGTAAGCTGATTGAAGAACTCCGTGTCGTAGACGGTCGCCGGCGATAGATTGCAGAAAACGGCGAGGCGCGGCGCACGCTTCTTCTCTTCTCTCAGCGCCTGAATGCAACGCATCAGGATCATATTGTCAATGACGCCGATCTTGTTCGCACGCTCCGCCGCTTCGAGATAATCCGCAGGCTTTAAGACCCTGCCGTCGGCCTCGCGAAGCCGGGAGAACGCTTCATAGAATCGCGGCTTGCGCTGCGGGAGGCTGACGATCGGCTGGAGATAGAAGTCGACACGCCCCGCCTCAACGGCGTCGCGAACCCTGTTCAGCGTGACGATATCGTTATCGCAAACGTTTGTTTTCGGTGAAATCTTGAGGGCTTCGACGATGTCGGTCTTCTTGGTCAATGTCGCGCGCGTCGTCAGCCCACGCATGATTTCAAGTTCATTCTGAACGCGGCCGAGCGCAAAGCCCATCTTGGCGTGCAGGATAAGAACAACGATAAGGGATCCGCCAAGCGCATACTCTGCGTTTGACGGAAATCCCTGCACCGCCGCCGCCACAAGCAACGTCATGCTCGTAAAGCCGACGACGAAATGAACGCCGAATCCATAGCGTGCGGTGCGCTGGCGCCGATTCACGATTGTCCCTCAACCCAATCTCCCGCAGATGTTAGGACAAAGCCGTTTCGCGAGGCTTAACCGAAGAATTAACGGTTTGTGAACGGAACGAAAAACCGCCCGGCGCGACGCCGGGCGGCTAAAGACCGGGTTCGTTTTAGACAGGGGTCAGCTCTGGAACTGGGCCTCGACCGGGTCGATCGTTATCTCCACCCGGCGGTTCGCCGCCTGACCGGCCGCTGTCGCATTGTCGGCGACCGGACGGGTCTCGCCATAGCCGATCGCCCGCAAACGCGACGGCTCAACGCCATGGGACGCGAGATAGTTGGAGACTGACAGCGCGCGGCGCTGGGACAGATCCATATTGTAGGAATCGGAGCCGCGCGAGTCGGCGTGGCCGACGACAGTCACAGTCGTCTTGTCGAATTCGTCAAGCACTTCCGCGACTGCGTTCAGCGTTTCGTAGAAGCTCGCCTTGATGTCCGCCTGCGCGGTGTCGAAAGTCACGTCAGACGGCATGATGAGATGAATGTTGTCGCCGTCGCGCTGAACCTGGACGCCTGCGTTCAGGAGGCGCTCACGCAATTTCGCCTGCTGCTGGTCCTGATAGACGCCGATGCCGCCGCCGATGACCGCCCCGGCGGCCGCGCCGATCACGGCGCCCTTGCCCGCGCTTCCGGTCGCAGCGCCGATGACTGCGCCCGCTGCGGCGCCGGCCGCCGCCCCTGCGGCGCCTGAGGTGACGACCCGTCCCGCGCGCTTTTCGCCGGTATAGGGATTGGTGGTGCAGCCGACAGCGAAAATCGCCAGGGCCCCCAGAATGACTGCTTTCTTCATTTGAACCTTCCTTGTAAGCGAGGGTGTTCGAGCCAGGATGGCGCCCCATCCCGACCGGCCTTAGTTTGACAGGCGCTCTTAATCGTCAATGTCGAACGGAAATATGGCGATATCCCGTTCGGAGCGCATTAAAAACGGGTAATTGCGCCACATTGTCCGCCGTCCCTCGGCTGTGTTGCCGCAAGCCGCTTCCGGGCGGGCCTCGCGCGCCCCTGCGGGCCAGCCAAATCTCCAGAGCGGGCCTTGACGCGGCGGGGCGCCCTCCCTAGATCGCTGCTAGCACTCGCCACGTGTGAGTGCTAAAGGGTCGGGCGCGCCCGGTCTTTTTAACTAACCCATTGAATTTAAACAGAGCTCGCAAAGGGAGATACCTATGGGCTTCAGGCCGCTCCACGATCGCGTTCTGGTTCGTCGCATTGAAGAGGACCAGAAAGTCGGATCGATCATCATTCCGGACACCGCCAAGGAAAAGCCGCAGCAAGGCGAAGTCATCGCCGTCGGCCCCGGCGCACGCGGCGACGACGGCAAGATCGTCGCGCTGGACGTCAAGAAGGGCGACAAGATCCTTTTCGGAAAATGGTCCGGGACGGAAGTGAAAATCGACGGCGAGGAACTCCTCATCATGAAGGAGTCAGACATCCTCGGCGTAATCGCCTAATCCCCGAACAGCATTTCAGGAGAAGCTCAATATGGCAGCGAAAGAAGTAAAGTTCGACGTTGAGGCGCGCGAGAAGATGCTGCGCGGCGTCGACATCCTCGCCAACGCGGTGAAGGTCACCCTCGGCCCGAAAGGCCGCAACGTCGTCATCGACAAATCGTTCGGCGCGCCGCGCACGACGAAGGACGGCGTCACCGTCGCGAAGGAAATCGAGCTTGAAGACAAGTTCGAAAACATGGGCGCGCAAATGGTGCGCGAAGTCGCATCAAAGACGAATGACGTCGCGGGCGACGGAACGACGACGGCGACTGTTCTCGCGCAGGCGATCGTGAAAGAAGGCGCCAAGGCGGTTGCGGCGGGCATGAACCCGATGGACCTAAAGCGCGGCGTCGATCTGGCTGTCACGAAAGTCGTCGAAGAAATCAAAAAGAACTCGATCAAGATCTCGAAATCGAACGAAATCGCGCAGGTCGGCACGATCTCCGCGAACGGCGAAAAAGAGATCGGCGACATGATCGCGAAAGCGATGGAAAAGGTCGGCAACGAAGGCGTCATTACGGTTGAAGAAGCCAAAACCGCCGAAACCGAGCTCGATGTCGTCGAGGGCATGCAGTTCGATCGCGGCTATCTGTCGCCGTACTTCATCACGAACGCTGAAAAGATGACGGTCGAACTCGAAGATCCGTATATCCTGCTCAACGAGAAGAAGCTTTCGGGTCTGCAGTCCATGCTTCCGCTTCTTGAGGCGGTGGTGCAATCGGGCCGTCCGCTCCTTATCGTCGCTGAAGACGTTGAGGGCGAGGCGCTCGCGACGCTGGTGGTGAACAAGCTGCGCGGCGGGCTGAAGGTCGCCGCCGTCAAGGCGCCCGGCTTCGGCGATCGCCGCAAGGCGATGCTGGAAGACATCGCGGTCCTGACGGGCGGCCAGGTCATCTCCGAAGACCTCGGCATCAAGCTCGAAAACGTCACGCTCGACATGCTGGGCAAGGCGAAGAAAGTCGTCATCAACAAGGATGATACGACGATCATCGACGGCGCCGGCGCCAAGAAAGAGATCGAGGCGCGCACCGCCCAGATCCGCAAACAGATTGAAGATACGACGTCCGACTATGATCGTGAAAAACTGCAGGAGCGTCTGGCGAAGCTCGCGGGCGGCGTTGCGGTGATCAAGGTCGGCGGCGCGACCGAAATCGAAGTGAAGGAGCGCAAGGACCGCGTCGACGACGCCCTCAACGCGACCCGCGCGGCCGTTGAAGAAGGCATCGTCCCCGGCGGCGGCACGGCTCTCCTTTACGCCACGCGCGCGCTCGGCGGCGTCAAGGGCGCCAACCCCGATCAGGACGCCGGCGTCAACATCATCCGCAAGGCGCTCGAATCCCCGATCCGCCAGATCGTGAAGAACGCAGGCGGCGAAGGTTCGATCGTCGTCGGCAAGTTGCTGGAGCAGAAAGATACGAAGTTCGGCTTCAACGCTCAGACCGACGAATATGTCGACATGATCTCAGCCGGCATCGTCGATCCGGCGAAGGTTGTCCGCACAGCGCTTCAGGACGCGGCCTCGGTCGCCGGTCTTCTGATCACCACGGAAGCCATGATCGCCGAAGCTCCGAAGAAAGAAGCCGGCCACAGCCACGGCATGCCCGGCGGCGGCATGGGCGGCATGGGCGGCATGGACTTCTAATCGGTCCGTCGATCCCGACAAACGAAAGCGGAAAGGGCGGCCTTCGGGCCGCCCTTTTTGCATTTTCCCCGCTGCGGTCGGCTATGCGGTGGAGCCGTCGCAAATCTACTCAATTGATTAGAAACATTCAAAATATCACTTTTACAAATTGCAGACTTCCCGGTAATTTCGACGCCGAACTTGATCTCGATAAAGTTAGGCGGATCGACCGCGTCTAGCATGAACAGCGCTATGGGCCCGAGTCGAACGGCGGCGCTGAAATCGGGTGGATTGGTCCGCACGCCGTCGCGTTTTTGTGCGGAGCCGCTTTGTCGACGTCGCGTTCAACGAAATCGCAATTGGAGGAGATAACTGACCATGATCCGAATCAGAAAGTCGGCGCTGCTTGCGACGACCGCGGCTCTCGCATTCGTCCTTGCCGCATCCTGCGGCAAAAAGGAGGCGGCGCCGGCGGTCGACGGAGCCGTAGAGGCCGCCGCGACGGATAGCGCCGTCGGAACGGCGAGCGATGCGTCCGCACAGATGACGCAGACGGCAAGCGCGGCGCGGCCGAATGAATTCTGGTGGCCGGAAATGCTGAACCTGTCGCAGCTGCGCCAGAATGAGGCTCGCTCAAACCCCCTCGGCGCGAATTTCAATTATGCGGCCGAATTCAGCAAACTCGATCTTGCGGCGGTCAAGAAAGACATAGAGACGGTGCTGACCACGTCGCAGGACTGGTGGCCGGCTGATTACGGCCATTACGGCCCTTTCATGATCCGGATGGCGTGGCATAGCGCTGGCACCTACCGCACGCTCGACGGGCGCGGCGGCGCCGGCGGCGGCCAACAGCGCTTTGAGCCGCTGAACAGCTGGCCCGATAA
>CALKYG010000281.1 GCA_938003575.1 uncultured Alphaproteobacteria bacterium | reverse complement strand
CGCTGCCGCCGCGGCGTCGACGGCGGCATACCCCCATATGATGTCAGAACCCGCAAAAATGTAATATGAGAAGAATGTAAAACACCATGCAAGCGCTACGATGTGCGCGGCCACGGCGATGGTCCGTGACCGCGACTTCTGGGCGAGAATGATCGTTACCGCGAGGAGCGATCCATAAAGGGAATAGACTATCCAAGCCCCAGCAACGATCTGACGACCTCCGGCGAATTCGGTTTCGGCATGCCGCCGCCGACCTGCAACGCACGCGCGCCCGCTTCCGCGGCGCATTGCTGAAGCGTCTGGTGCGCCTGACCCGTGACTTCAGCGAGGCGCACCAGCGCGTCGCGAACGTCTTCATAGGCTTTCATGGTTGTCTCGGCGTTAATCTTGTCGGCCGCCGATGCGGCGGTCGCTGAACCGGCCGCAAGGAAGGCCGCAAGACCTGTCAGTTTTTTCTCAAATTTTAGGAGGAAGAGTTGTTCTTTACGAACGTCCTTAGACATTGGTTAGCTCCGATCGTTTAAACAGGGTTGTAATCAGTGCGCAACAACTCAACTTTAGCGTGAGTCGGCGCGCGCAAAAGTGGCGGCGGGCGTACGCCTGCGATCGGCTGGAGCAATGTCAGACGCGAGTGAAGAAGTTTATGCGGCGGCTGTCGGGCGGTCGATGTGGCGACTCGCCAAACGGCGGGCGTTTTCCGTAACCGCGAATTCGGGTCAGAGCGATAGCGTCACGCGCGCCGCTTTTCAGAGCGCGCCTGAAAATAAAGCGCGGTCGCCCTTTCAATCGCATGATGGAGCCGCTCATGCGCAGCCGCCGGCGCCGACAAATCTTCGAGAATTTCTGAAAAGACTGGCTGAAGAGCTTGGCTCAAACGGTGTGGACCGCGACGGGAAGTAATTGTCGATAATGCGAGATAGGTGTGCGCGGCGGCGTCGGCCGCAAGGCGCGGCAAATGCTCGTCGCCGGCCCGCCTTGAACCTCCGATGAGATCGGGCAAAACCGTCGCCAACACTCTGGTGAGCAGGTCGGCATCTATTTCACAGGACTGTGACGACAACCGGCTGCGGAGGTCGAGGATGCGGCCTCCTTCCGGACCTTCGGGGATGAAGTCCTCAAGAAGCAGCGCGCCGCCGGTTGCATCGATCATCCGTTGTGCAAGACTTAGATCGGCGACTTCCTGGCCCGCCAGCAGACGTTCGACGGTGCTCAGTTCGACGCCTATGATCTTGGCGAACGCCGCCGCCGTCATCCGCGTCTCCCGCAAATAGGTCTTCAGAACTTCCATCCGCTAAGTCTCCCCCCTATTCGCTGAAAACGCTTTAACGCGCGGCAGGCGGATTGCCGGCGCCGGCGCGCGAAGGTACAGGCCTCGTCATGGCGCCGCCCCTGTTGACCCTTGAAGACATCAACCTCACATTCGGGGGAGAGCCGCTTCTCGCCGGCGCGAGCCTCGTGGTCGAGCCGATGGCGCGCATCGCGCTCGTCGGTCGAAACGGATCGGGCAAATCGACGCTTCTCAAGATCGCCGCCGGGATCATCGAGCCTGACGCCGGGCGACGGTTTGTCGACCCGTCCGTCGCAATCGCCTACCTCCCTCAGGAACCGGACCTCTCCGGCTTTGAAACGGCTGGCGCCTATGTGGAGGCGGGATTGCCGCCGACCGGGGCGCCTGCCGATCTCGCAAAACTATACGCGGAACTGAACGTGGACGCATTGGCGAAATGCGCGACCATGTCCGGCGGCGAAACGCGCCGTGCTGCGCTCGCCCGCGTTTTCGCCGCCGGACCGGACGTACTGCTTCTCGATGAGCCTACAAACCATCTGGACCTTCCGGCGATTGAGGCGCTTGAGGTTCGTCTAAAATCGTCTCGCGCCGCAATCGTTCTCATCAGTCATGACCGCCGTTTTCTTGAAAACCTGACAACGCGAACCGTGTGGATCGATCGCGGAGAAACCCGCATTGCTGATCGCGGCTTTAAGGACTTCGAGGCCTGGCGGGATAAGATTCTCGAAGAGGAAGACGCAGCCGCGCACAAGCTTGACCGCAAAATCGTCGCCGAAGAGCATTGGGTCCGTTACGGCGTCACGGCTCGGCGCAAGAGAAATGTCCGGCGGATGCGCGAACTCTCGGATTTGAGGCGGCAACGCCGCGAACGAAAACGGCCGACCGGCGCCGTTTCGTTCACCGCCGCCGAAGCCGGCGCTTCAGGGAAACGCGTCATCGTCGCGGAGAAAATCTCAAAATCCTTCGGCGACCGGCCGATCGTGACGGATTTCTCGATTGAGATCGCGCGCGGGGACCGGATCGGCATCGTCGGTCCGAACGGCGCGGGAAAAACCACGTTCTTGAGGATGCTGACCGGCGAGCTTGCGCCGGATGAGGGGCGCGTGACGCTTGGAACGGGCCTCGCCATGATTTCTCTCGACCAGCGACGAGCGGCGTTGAGGCCCGACGACCGCGTCGCCGATGCTATCACCGACGGGCGCGGCGATTGGGTGACCATCGGTTCGGAGAAAAAGCACGTAGCAACCTATCTTAGCGATTTTCTTTTCAAACCGGAACAGTGGCGCACGCCGACAGCCGCGCTTTCCGGCGGCGAACGGGGCCGGTTGGCCTTGGCCGCGGCTCTTGCAAAGCCGTCAAACCTCCTCGTCCTCGACGAGCCGACCAACGATCTCGATCTTGAGACGCTTGATCTCCTCGAGGAGCTGATCGCCGATTATCAGGGCACGCTGCTGATCGTCAGCCACGACCGCAGCTTTCTCGACCGCACCGTGACGTCGATTGTAACGACCGATCCATCCGGCAGGCCGGGGCGGTGGGTCGAATATGCGGGCGGATATGAGGACATGCTGGCCCAACGCGGATCTCCGCCCGGATCTGAAATCGGCAGACCGGTCACGATGTCAAGGATCAACGCCGCACCAAAATCCGCCCAGCCGGCGCCAGGCGCCAGAGCTCGGCTTTCCTACAAAGAGAAGTTCGCACTGGAACAACTGCCCGGCAAAATCGCCCAGTTAGCGAATGAGATCGCATCGCTGAAAGAAGCCCTCGCCGACACCTCGCTTTTCAGCCGGGACGCGAAGTCATTCAATGAAAAGGCCGCCCGACTTGAAAAGGCTGAGACGGAAATTTCGATCGCCGAGGAAGAATGGCTTGAATTGGAAATGAAGCGGGAAGAATTCGAAAACTGACCGGCGCCTGCCGAATTGATCATGACGGCGCACATTCGGAGCATCGCCTCCTTGGTCGCCCTGGCCGTCTGCGGATCGACATTTTCGTCCGAGATCATGAGAGAGAGCGCACCGAACCGTTACTGCGCAGTCCAAATGGATTGTGAAACGGGCGCGCCGCGGCGTCAGGCGGCGTTCGCTGCGCGCCGGTTACCAAGGTTCGGGTCAGCCGAGCCGGATGGAGACGATACCGGCCAGCGACAGGCGCATCGGCGCAATGTCTGTTTCGGGCAGTGCGCAAACGCGGAAAAACGCCGGTTCCGATTGGACGAGATCGCAATGACGCAGGCCGCCGGCGCCGATCATCTCGTTGAGCGCCGCAACCTGGCCAGAGCGGCTCGTGATTGCGGACAGCTCTGAGAGCCGCATTGTATAAGTAACAAGACAGCTCACTCGCATCGCGGGTTCAACAAATACCGGCCGTAGACAATCGCGAACAGAAGAAACGCACCACTCCAGATAAACGCGGCTGCAGCCATCGCCGCCGCGTAATCGCGGGCCAAAAACGGCGCCGCAACGCGGAGAATCGCACCGAGATTAACCAGAGCGAAAATTGCGATCGTGGCGGCGTCCGCCGTCAATGGACGGCCGGTATGCCCCAACGTCGCCCGGGTCGTCACCGCGAGGATCATAACGCCCGCCGCTCCCGCCGTCAGCGAATGCAGCGCCGTCGACAATGAGAGGCTCGACGGAAAGGCCGCCGAAGCGCCCAGCATCGCCAGGGATATCGGCAGCCAGAGATAGCCGATATGGAGAATCGCCACGAGCGGTTCAGCCGCCGCGCGCCAGCCCCTCCAGCGAGCGAGTCTCGCAATATGCAGCGCGGCGGATACGAACAGCGCCGCGCTCACCGCTGCGCCGTCTGCGTCGATCAGCCAATAGGCAAGCGTTCCGCCAGTCCAGGCAAGCGATAGGCTGTCGAGAGGCCCTGCAGCTGCGCTTCCGGCGGCCCGACCGCTGCGCATAAGCCAATTGCGCGTAAAGCTCGGCGTGATGCGCCCACCGATCAGGGCGATCAGCATTGCTACGACCGCAAGACCCCATCGTGCGCCGAATTGCGGCGCGATCCCGCCAAGCGCATGCGCATGCCAGAGTATATTGCCTATAGCCAGAAGCCCGACGGCGACAGCGACAGGGAGATTGCGCCAATTCCTTCCCTTCAGAATCTCGCGGCCGATCATGAAATCGAAGACAATGAGATACGACACATCGATTATCGCCGCCGCGGACATGCCGATCGTTCCGGCCGCGATCATCGCGACCCGGCCCGCCGCCCACAGCGTAAACACCGCCGCAAGCCGGCTTCCCACGACCGGAAAACGCCCGGTCCAGTTCGGCACGGCGGTCAAAAGAAATCCTGAAATAATCGCCGCAAGAAAGCCGAAGACCATTTCATGACCGTGATACGCGATTGCGCCGTATGGTTCGCCGACCGCCGCTCCGCCCGACATTGATGCAACAATCGTCAGGGGAAGCGCGGCCGCAAACAATGCTCCTGCCAGGAAAAACGGACGGAACCCGAAACTGAAGATCGCCGGCCCCTGATATTGGCGCATCTGCGCGGAAGTCGACGTCACTGTCGCCACCTTCTGATCACTGGCCCTAAGACAATGATTTCAGCCGCAGGAGAGCGTTATATGACCATTTGTCGCTGCGCCTGCGCCGGCCGGAATCGGAATTGCAGCGGCGCGTCAAAACCCGAGGGTTTCGAGCGCATGATGAAGCATGCGGCGGATTTCCGGCTTTTCAAACGGGAACGCCTCAAAGAAATGCGCCCTCGCAAAATCCGGTTTTCTCGCGCGAACGTTTTGCGCCCAGAATGCCGCACGATGGCGGTCGCCGTTAATTTCATGGAGCGCCGCGGCGATGCAGGCGATCAGGGCGTGAGCGCCGGGAGCGCGAGCGGATTCTTCTGCCGCAAGCGCTGCGGATTTCAGATCACCCTTTGCGAGCAGATCGAATGCTCTCACGCCGAGCATCGCGTATTTGAATGGGTCAAGCGGACTTAGTCTGAGCGCGAGATCAATATCCTCGCTGACAGGCCCGTGCTCGCCGACGATCATATTCGCCCAGGCCCGCGCATAAAAACCCTGCGCGTAATTGGGGCTCAACGCAATCGCCCGGTCGAGCCAACCTGCGCCGCCAATGATATCACCCTCAATCCAGTGAACGCGGCCAAGCGCAAAGTTTGCAAATGGATCGAGCGGATCAAGTTCGACGCCTCGAACGGCATGGCGGCGCGCGGCGTCCACCGCGGCTTTCCTGTTCGTATTGTATCGGAGAAACGCGTTCTGAAAGCAGGCGCTCGACAATCCAGCGTGCGCACGAGCGAATTCCGGATCGAGGACAGTCGCCCTTTCAAACATCGCGAGCGCGGCGGCGTTGTCCTTTATATTGAACCGATAAAAGCTCTGAAGACCGAGATGGTAGGCTGACCACGCGTCCAGACGATCTGGCGGAGACAGGCGAGCGGAATTCGCTTCGTTTGCGGGAATACGCAATTCGAGCGCCGCAACGACCTCCCTGACGATTCGCTCCCGGACTTCATGAATATCGTCAACTTTCGCCGCAAATCGTTCGCCCCATACGACACCGCCTTTCAATGTTTCCGCGAGCTCAACGGCGACGGCTATTCTATCGCCGACGATTTCGATTGCGCCTGTCAGGCAATAACCGACGCCTAGCGTCCCGCCGATCTCGACGACATTCTGCACCGGAGGCCGAAACCGGAAAGCGGTGCCGCGCGCAATTACGAACAGCCAGCGCAGTCGAGCAAGAACTGAAATAAGTTCATCCGGCAACGCATCTGCAACACCCGGAAATCGGCTTGAACCGCCGACAACCCTGAACGGCAGCACGACAATCGACGGCCGCCCAATTCGCGACTGCGGCGAGTCGGCGCTATTGCCGGTGTCGAACGCCGCAACCTTCCGGGCCGGATTCGGCGCTGCGGTCACAGGGGCGACAAATCGAAATCCCTGTCCGTGGACTGTGCGGACGAATTTCTGGGTCTTA
This sequence comes from uncultured Alphaproteobacteria bacterium, assembly GCA_938003575.1. GTDB lineage: Bacteria > Pseudomonadota > Alphaproteobacteria > Caulobacterales > Parvularculaceae > Amphiplicatus. Next base: position 3,206 of record CALKYG010000281.1, on the reverse strand, counting down.
CCGTCGTCGCCGAGCGCCGCCCGAAGCGACTTCACGCGGCTCGCGACGGCGGCGTCCGAGACGATGCGGCCCTCCCAAACGTTTTCGATAATCTCATCCTTGGAGACGAGCCGGTCGCTGTTCTCGACCAGCAAGGCGAGCAGAGCGAAGACCTGGCGCTCGATCGGGACGGGCTTCCCGGCCCGGCGCAATTCGACTTTCAGCATGTCCAATTCGATATCGGCGAAAACGTAGATCATCGAGTTTCATTATAGGTGCATCCCGCCAGGAGCGCACAGCGGAAATCCCGGAATTCTCCATGAACCCTGCACGAATTATTCAAGCGCCGTCGCCCATGCGCGCCTATGCCTGATTTCACGCCGGCGGCTGGGTCCGCCGCTGAAACTGTAAATGGAGAAATGAATGCCGCTTGTAACGATAGACCTCATAGAAGACGTTTTCACGCCGGACCAGAAGGCGGAAATGATCGAGAGAGTGACGAATGCGATGCTCGCCGTCGAGGGCGAAGGCATGCGTCAGGTCACCTGGGTCCGTATCAACGATTTCAAAGGTGGAGATTGGGCGATCGGCGGCAAGCGCCTCGCCGCCAAGGACGTTCACTCGATGGCCGGCGGAAAAGCCGCCTGACGAGCAGAACGACTCCGGGAGTCTCCACGATGAATAGGGTCGCGCTCGCCCGCGGCCCTATTCTGACGTCTGGAAGACCAGCACGCGCGTTCCGAACTATTGATCCCTGTCCTTCGCACGTCTCTTGCGAAGATGCGGAAGGAGCGCTTTCTTGCGAAGTCGAATGGACTTCGGCGTCACTTCGACAAGCTCATCGTCGTCAATATAGGCGATCGCTTGCTCAAGGCTCAGACGGCGCGGGGGCGTCAGCCGCACCGCTTCATCCTTTGACGTCGTTCGAATGTTCGTAAGCTTCTTTTCTTTCAACGGATTCACATCGAGATCATCGTCCTTTGCGTTCTCGCCGATGATCATTCCCTGATATACCGACTCGCCGGCGCCGATGAAAAGCACCCCGCGCTCTTCGATATACCAGAGCGCATATGGCACCGACACGCCGTCATCTGTCGAAATCAGGACGCCGTTGCGCCGGCCTTCGATCGCCCCTTTGTGCGGCGCATGTTTCAAATAGGACCTGTTCATGACCCCCGTGCCGCGCGTGTCGGTCAGGAACTCGCCGTGATAGCCGATAAGCGCCCGCGCCGGGCAGTGCATGATGAGACGCGTCTTGCCGGCGCCCGAAGGCTTCATTTCCGCCAGCTCGCATTTCCGGCGCGTCAGCTTTTCGATGACGGCGCCCGTGAATTCGTCATCGACATCGATGAATACTTCCTCAACCGGCTCGAGCAATTGGCCGTTTTCGTCCGTGCGCGTCACGACACGCGGCCGCGAGACGGAAAGCTCGAAACCCTCGCGGCGCATGTTTTCGATGAGGACTCCAAGCTGCAGTTCTCCGCGGCCTGCGACTTCCATCGCATCGCCCTCCTCGGTGTCCCTTACGCGGATCGCGACATCGCCCTGCGCCTGCCGCAGCAGCCGGTCTCGAATGACGCGGCTCTGCACCTTGTCGCCTTCGCGGCCGGCGAGCGGAGAATCATTCGCCGCGATAGTGATCGCGAGCGTCGGCGGGTCAATGGGTTGAGCTGGAATGACAATCTCGTTCTCGAGCGCACAGAGGGTGTCAGCAACCGACGCGCCCGAGAATCCGGCAAGCGCGATAATATCGCCGGGTTCGGCTTCTTCCACCGGCTGGCGCTTGAGCCCGCGAAAGGCGAGCACTTTCGTTATGCGCACACGTTCGATTTCGGATCCGTCGACCCGAAGCGCCTTCATGGTGACGCCCGGTCTCGCGACCCCGGCTGCAATTCTGCCGGTCAGAATGCGCCCGAGATAGGGGTCGGCTTCAAGCGTCGTCGCCAGCATCCGGAACGGCTGGTCCCTGGCGCCGTCTTCAAGTTTCGGCGGCGGGACGTGCTCAATGATCTTCTCAAAAAGCGGCGACATGTCCTCACGCGGGCCTTCGAGCGAATGTGACGCCCAACCGTCCCGGCCCGATGCGTAGACCACCGGAAAATCGAGCTGCTCGCTCGACGCGCCGAGCGCCGCGAAAAGATCAAAAGCAAGGTTTAGCGCTTCATCCGGATCAGCGTTCGGACGGTCGACCTTGTTCAAGACGACAATGGGGCGCAGTCCGAGCGCGAGCGCTTTCGTCAGCACGAATTTGGTCTGCGGCATTGGGCCTTCCGCCGCATCAATAAGAAGAAGGCAGCCGTCCACCATCGACAGAATGCGTTCGACCTCGCCGCCAAAGTCGGCATGGCCCGGCGTATCGACGATGTTTATCCGAACAGGCCCGGTGTTTGATTGCCGGCCTTTCTGGTCAAAACCCTTTTCCCACACCACGCTTGTGCATTTGGCGAGGATCGTGATGCCGCGCTCGCGCTCAATATCGTTTGAATCCATCGCGCGCTCGGCCATTTCCGTATTGGCGCGCACCGTCCCCGACTGGCGCAACAGGGCGTCGACAAGGGTCGTCTTCCCATGGTCGACGTGCGCGATGATGGCGATGTTCCGGAGAGCGGTCATAAAGGCCTTGCTGCAATGCAGGAGAAGCCGCGTCCACTGGCGCTTTTCCTGCAAAAGAGCAAGGTAAAAACGAAAACGCCGCCCCCGGAGGGCGGCGCTTCGCATGAAACCCAGTAAGCGGTCAGACCCGCATCAGTTTGTCGGCATCCTCGCAAATTGCGACAGGCTGCCCATTCACGAAAATGACGGTATAGGGAACGTAGCCGCCATATTCGCCGGAAGGCAGGCGGGAGCGGACCTTGACGTCAACCCCCCAACCCTGAACGCCGTCGACGCCGGCCACATCCGCCGAGACGCGGTAGGGTTCGCTCAGGATCTGGACCCGCGCGCCGCGAGAATCCAGAAGGCGTCCCTCGACATAATTCGCGGCTTGTGCGCCGTAATCGTCGGGGCATGGCGCGATATCAGAAGCTTGGGAAACCGCAATCAGCGCCGCCGCACCGATCGCGAACGAGAGAACAGACTTGGCCAATTTCATCTCGGGGTCCTTTATGACAGGTCAGTGACAAACACACGCCCTAAGTGGCGATATTTGTCACCATAATGTCATATTTGAAACCGTAGTCAACAAAAAAGCGCAAACCTTGCGCCCTAAATGCGCAATCATTGCAGCT